>JAFLCF010000109.1:9735-14910 GCA_017303735.1 Anaerolineae bacterium | reverse complement strand
CTGGACTCAAGTGACCACCCCCGAATTGACCGGGCAAGCCGCAGACTGTTTCCTCGTCCCCACCGGCGGAGGAAGTGCCTTCGGCTCCTTCGCACCGGCAACTGATTCAACAGAAGAAACTTCATCTGCCTGTTGGCTAATCTCAGACCCCGCCACCTTAACCGGCACCCAGAAGATCATTGCCAGCATGTATCACTTCGGCGACTTTGAAATTCTCGACCCCGCCACCGCCACCAGCGAAGAACGTGTAGCAGGCTTATGGAGATTGATCCTCATCACCATCGTCCTCTTCGTGTTGGGCGCCATCGTCACAGGCACCTTGTTCTTCACCATGTCGTGGACGGGTCAACACGTGCTGCGCGAACTCAAACTAGACTTGTTCCATCACCTGCACGAGCTTTCGCTCAGTTACTACGCCGAGCACGAAGCCGGTGACTTGATGAGCCGCATCACCAACGACACCTCCGCCATCGAGCAGACCTTCTCGTTTGCACTGGTTCAAGTCTTCAGCGGTATCCTGCTCCTGGGTTGGACAGCGTACAACATGGTCACACGCAGTTTGCCCTTTGCATTACTCTCTCTGGCAATTGCGCCGCTCATGTTGTGGGTCACTTCCTATTTCTCAGCACAGGCACGCAAAGCCTTCCGCGTGGCACGCGAAGAGATCGGTTCGGTCAACTCGGAATTGCAAGAGACCATCTCCGCTGTGCGCGAAGTGCAGGCATTCAACCGGGCTGAAGAAAACATCGAGAACTTCAAAGAAGTCAACGCCGCCAACCGCGACGCGAACGTCCGGGCGATATCTTTCACCTCCGCATTGGCACCCGCGCTCGAAGCTTTATCGTATGTAGCCTTGGGCATTGTTGTAGGTGTAGGCGGTTGGGCACTGCTGCGCGGCGGTGACTTTGGCGGCGCGCCCGTCACATTGGGCTTGGTCATCACCTTCCTTGCCTATGTGCAGCGCTTCAACCAACCCATTCAGCAGATCGCTGTCTTATGGACGAACATCCAAAACGCCATCGCAGGCGGCGAACGCATCTTCACCATTCTGGATGAAAAACCCGCCGTGTTCGATAAGCCCGAAGCCAAACCCATGACCGAGATCAAAGGTCTGGTAGAGTTTGACAACGTGGCACATGAATATGAAGATGGCGTGCCGGTTTTGAAGGGCGTCTCCTTCACCGCCCAGCCCGGTCAGACCTTTGCGATTGTGGGTCCCACAGGCGCAGGCAAGACCACCATCATCAACCTTCTGCCGCGCTTCTACGATGTGACCGAAGGCTCCGTCAAGATCGATGGCGTGGATGTACGTGACGTCACCGCCGAATCCATTCGCAAGCAGGTCGGCATCGTCTTGCAAGACACCTTCCTCTTCAGCACCACCGTCATGGAAAATGTCCGCTTTGGCAGACCCGACGCTACCGATGAAGAAGTGATGGCAGCCATCAAACTCGCCAATGCTGATTCGTTCATTGAACGCCTGCCGGAAAAATATCAGACCGTACTGGGCGAACGCGGTTCTGGTCTCTCGCAGGGACAGCGCCAGTTACTGTCCATTGCACGTGCTGCACTCGCAGACCCAAGAATTCTCATTTTGGATGAAGCCACTTCGAGCGTAGACACACGAACCGAGCGCCTCATCCAAAAAGCCTTCGACCAATTGCTCAGCGGACGCACCTCCTTTGTCATCGCGCATCGCCTTTCCACCATCCGCAATGCCGACCAGATCCTTGTGCTCAAAGCCGGTCAGATCATCGAACGCGGCAAGCATACCGAACTGTTGGAAAAGAAAGGCTTCTATTACGACCTGTATATGAGCCAGTTCAAGAAACAGGAAGAATTGGAAGCGGCATTGGCATAAACCGACCATTGACGATGGACGGTGGACGATCTTATGGTCAATCGTCCATCGTCTATCGTCATTCATTTCCACCAGTGATACACTCAACAAACCATGACCGAAACAACTCAAACGCCCTCCGAAGAAAAACTTGATTTCAAACGCATCCTGCCCATCCTCGTCATCGTACTCGTAGACTTGATGGGACTTTCTATTATTATTCCTTTGTTGCCGCTCTATGCCGCCCGCTTCGGCGCGGAACCGATCGTGGTCGGTATTCTGCAAGCCGCCTACCCGCTGATGCAGTTCATCGGCGCGCCGATCCTCGGCAGACTCTCCGACCGCTTTGGACGCAAACCCGTTCTCGTCGTCAGCCAAATCGGGACGTTGATCGGCTTCATCATGCTCGGCTTTGCCAACAACATGTTCTTATTGTTCGTCTCGCGCATCATCGACGGTTTATCTGGCGCGAACATCTCCACGGCGCAAGCCGCCATCGCCGATAGCACCAATGAAAAGACGCGCACCCAAGGGCTGGGACTTGTCGGCGCGGCATTCGGTGTCGGCTTTGTGCTCGGACCCATTCTGGCTTTCATCGTGCTGGCATCTTCGGGGCAAAACTATCAATACGTGGCGTGGACAGCCGCACTGTTCTCACTCACTTCTATTTTATTAACCACCTTCTGGTTCAAAGAAACCGTAGCCGATGCTGCCAACCCAGAAGCCTCGCGCAAGCGCCGTCCGTTCTCGTTCAGTAATTTACGCGAAGCCATGGCACATCGCCCCACCATCATGTTCCTCGTCGTTGTGATGTTCTTCTATCAAGTTGCCTTTGGCGGTTATGAACAACTCTTTTCATTGTTCACCCTCAACCAACTCGGCATGGATGCGCGCGATACCTCGGGTTTGTTCATGCTAGCGGGCATTCTCATCATCGTCATCCAAGGCGGCTTGATCGGGCGTTGGTCTCGTTTGAAAGGCGACCGCTGGCTGGCGTTGATGGGCATCGGCACCTTAGCCATTGGCTTGATCGGCACGGCTCTGACTCCGCCCGTGCCTGTTCCCTGGTACGACGAAGCTCGCGTCCTCGAAAGCCTCGCCGGGCAGGGTGAGTTCCGTGTGTCGCTCCAAAGCATCAACGTAAACCTGCCGGATGAGTCAGCACGCGGTTGGTTCGGCATCGTTTGGTTAATGATCGCCAGCATTCCAGCCGCATTGGGCGGTGGGACTCTTCAACCCGCAGTGAACTCGTTAATTACCAAAGCATCTGACAAAAGCGAAGTAGGCGGCATGTTGGGCTTATCTTCTGCGGCATACAGCGCAGCAAATGCCATCGCTCCCCTTTTCTACGGCGCATTGTTTCAATGGTTTGGTCCGCCCGTGCCGTTCTTTGTGGGTGGAGCGATCTTGTTGGCATTGTTCCTCTTTGCACCGAGGGTGATAAAGAATTAGTGACTATCTATGAAAGTCCTTGCTGAAATTTATCGAACAAAAGGACTTCAAGTTCGTGGCAAAATCTTTCATCGCGCCGCAGTCCGTGCTGTCATTTTTCGGAGGAATGAATTGCTAATGGTCTATTCTTCCAGTGTTGGCGACTACAAATTTCCCGGCGGTGGAGTAAACATGGGTGAGCCTCATGTAGATGCACTGGCTCGCGAACTGTTGGAAGAATGTGGTGCAACCCTCATTGGTATAGACGGTGAACTAGGCACGATCATTGAATACGACAACACCACGAATACAGGATACGATCTTTTTAAGATGACTTCTACATACTATTTTTGCAGGGTTGAGGATGGGTTTATTAACCAGAATCTGGACGAATACGAAAAGGATCTCGGCTTTCAACCAGTCTGGATAGATATAAAAGACGCGATTAAAACCAACAAGCAACTACTTTCTCTGAACAAACCTCCAGAATGGTTACAACGTGAAATTTTTGCACTTGAATATATTCAGAAATCGCTCAGGAAAACAAAAAACTAGCTTCCTTATTTGCGCAAAGAGAGGGGTATTAAATCAAAACGCGCGCAAATTTATAGACCGCATTCTAAAAAGGACTGACTCGGGTTTGCCCAAGTCAGTCCTTTTTATCATTATGGATTCGGTCCAACGCCGCCAGATCCACCAGGGAGACCACCACCCGGTCCAGCCCCGCCGCCGCCTGGGAGACCGCCTCCCCCACCAGGCAGGTTGGGTCCGCTACCGCCCGCTCCACTAAAATCGGGGCGAGTGCCTAGCGAGGCTTCAAACCCACCTAGGTTTTCATGTCCGCGGTTGATCTCGCCGCGTGCGAATTGTTGACCGATCTCGTCAAACTTACCTGTAAATTGGGTCATATCGGGTCCGAGTCCATCTGCGCCGCCAAATTGTTGAAAACCTGCCTGAGCATTCTTGCCGAGCTGCATCAAGTTGGTCAACTCATCGCGAGAAAGTTTGTTGTCACTCAGCGCCTGATTTGCAAAATCTACAAAGGAAAAAGCCGTTTGCAATGCAGACAATTTATCAGTGGGAATGTTATTCGGTTGAATTTGTGAGATCTGATTCAAGCGATTCTGCTGGTCTGCCTGTAAGACGGATTTCATATCCTGCGCTTGAGTCTTCAACTCCTGCGCATTAGTCTGAGCCGTTTGCGCGGCAGTTTCAAGCTGGGTGATGGTCTCTTCGGCGAGAGCAAGCCCCTGCTCCAGTGTGGATGAAATCTGCTGTAACGAAGAGTCAATCGAACTGAGCGTCTCGTTCATCTGATTCAATTCGGATTCAATAGCGTTCAGCTCTGCGATCATTTCGTATGCCAGATCAGAATACAGGGCATAGTATTCTTCAATTAGGTCTTCGGCATATTCCACATAATAATCAGCATAGTAATAATAGTCATACACATACACCACTTCTTCAGTCGTCATCGCATCATCCGTGGTAGTGTAGTAGACAGCAGTGGTGGTTTGTTCCGTTGCCGCAATTGCCTCTGCCACAGCCTCGTCGATCAGTGCGGCAAGTTCTTCTTCGGTAAGCGTCACATACTCAACGGTGGGACCCGGCGTAGGCGTGGCAGGCATGGCGGTCAACACCGTGGCATTGACCGTGGCTTGCGCCAAAGCGGTGGATTGTTGTGTTCCAGCAATAGCGGTGTTGACAACATTCGGGTCAGCCGTGCCGGTGGGCAGTCCGCAAGCGGTGAGGAGGGCAGTGAGGGTCAAGGTTAATAAAAGGGTTCGAAGGAAAGATTTCATTTTATATCTCCAATAATTTGATGATGTCACCCTGAGCGAAAGCGAAGGGTCTCTGGGATAATCTTAGAGATGCTTCGTTTCACTCAGCATGACAATCTAAAG
>JAFLCF010000109.1:1641-9556 GCA_017303735.1 Anaerolineae bacterium | reverse complement strand
GAAACTGTAACGGGGAGTCGAAGTTCCTTCGAGGTCGAACCAGCGTTCAGGGCGGAAGTGAAGCGGCTCGTCATAAAATCGCGCATCATGATGAGTCACCCACTGACTCAGGATCACCGTCGAACCTGCCGGAATAAATTGCCCGCCGATCTCGCAATCCTGCACGGCTTCGCGTCCCATCGCCCAGGCAGGCGGGCGCATACGCAAAGTCTCTTTGACAATGGCGCGGGTGTACGGAAGTTTTTGAATATCTTCGGGCGTGGGCAGGCGATCCCCCAACACCGAATCGACCTCAGCTTGCAAAATGGATTGCGCCATGGGGTGATGCGCGAGCAGGTCCCAACACCAGGCGAGCAGCAACGCCGTGGTTTCATGCCCCGCCAGCAGGAAGGTCAATGCATGAGCGTGGACTTGCTCATCGGTAAATTGATCTTTGTGATTCTCTTTGAGGATGTGGACCAAAGCACGCTTGGCATGTTCTGATTGCGGATTCTTAAGCAACGCCTCGGTGACCTCGCTCAGGTCTGCTTTGGCTTCTCTGAAACTTGGAAACAAGCTGCGAGCGGACTCTGGCAAAGGCATTTGCGCCAACGGAAAGAGTCGCACGAGAGTCTTCATCGCATCGCTTACTTTTTCTACTGCACCTTTGGGTGCACCGCCAAAGAAAGACCACAACGCAATGTTGAGCGTCAGGCGCATCATGCCTTCAGACATATCCACACGTTCGCCATCTTTCCAGTTGACGATGTGTGCCATTGTGTCTTCGGTCATCAGCGGAAGATATTCTTCCATCTTGTGGCGGTGAAAGGCAGGTTGCAAAGTACGGCGTTGAGCAAGGTGTTCTTCGCCTTCACTGGTGAGCAATCCTTCGCCCAAGATCACACGCGCTCTCTGCAAGCTGGGACCTTTAACAAAGTTGTCTGCCTGCTTCACCAACACTTGTTCAATAAAGGCTGGGTGCGTTAGCAGAAACAGCTCACGCTTGCGAAGCTTGACCCGCGCAATATCGCCCTGCTCATGCGCAAGGTCGGTCAACGCATCGAGCGGGTTGCGGAAGACCTTCCACAAAAATTCAAAGGTGGATGTTTTATAAACAGGTTGTTCGAGAACTAGATTTGTTTCCATCGGCTATCTCCTTCAAGTGATAGCCAAAGGATACTTTCATGAATGGATTAAGTCCGCCCGCAGAGGTGGGGAAACTCTCCCCCTATTTGGTGGGTAAGGCTTTTAACCGCAAAGCCCGCTAAGGGCGCTAAGGCTTATAGTTTTTCTTTGCGAACTTCGCGTTCTTGGCGGTTAATGATTTTTATCCTCTCGAATATAACTACAACTCTTCCACCATCACCAACCCATAGCGGACCGCCATCAGCGCCGCCTGGGTGCGATCATTCACCCCCAACTTCACAAACAGATCACTGACATAGCCCTTCACTGTCATCTCGGTCAGTGATAACTCGCCCGCGATCTCTTTATTGCTTTTGCCCTTCGCCAGCAGTTTCAAAATACCACGTTCGCGTTCGGTCAATGAATCAAATGGGTCATCGGGCATGGGCGCACGCAGCATAAGGCGTTTGGCAATATCAGGGTGCAGTTGCGGCTTGCCCTGCGCCGCTCCACGGATCGCCGCCACCAGATCATCACCGTTCATTTCCTTCAACAAGAATCCGCTCGCACCCGCACGCAACGCCGCAAAGACATGTGCATCATCGGTAAACGAAGTCAGAATCAAAATCGGCAACTCCGGGTATTCAGGGCGGATATGCTTTAACGCATCCACGCCGTTCAGCTCTGGCATTTGCAAATCCATCAGCACCACATCAGGCTTATGCTTCTTGATCAACGCCAGCACGCCCGCGCCGTTCTGCGCCTCCCCTACCACGCGCATATCTTTCTCCGCGTCGATGGTCAAGGTCAACCCGCGCCGCACAACTTGATGGTCGTCTGCAATGATTATTTTTAGCATGCTCACCTCGGCAAAGGAATTTTATATTTCAAAATCGTTCCACGCCCAATTTCAGAATCAATCGTCAACTCGCCGCCCAATGCCAGCACACGTTCACGCATGCCACGCAAACCGTAATGACCCGCAGGCACGCCATGCACATCAAAGCCCGCGCCGTCATCTGTCACGCTCACATGCAAAAACGAGTCAACGCTCACACGCACCGTCACATTCCGCCCGCCGCTATGCTTCACCACATTTTGAAGCGTCTCGCGCAACACCCATGCAGCCTCACTGGAAATATTTTTTTGGATAATTACAACCTGTGGCATCTCCAGCGTTACAGACAACAACGCCCCGCCTTCGGGTCCGCTTCGGTTGGAAAACGCCTCACACTCTGCCCGAACCGATTCAGCGAAATTAACCTTCTCCTCGCCTGAAGCTTCGCGCAGTTGATCAAGCATCAACCGCATTTCTTTGAGCATATCGCTCGCCAGGCTCTCCAACTCCGCCAACTTTTCCTTGAAATCCTCCGGCGCAGACTTTTTCAGTCCGCGTGCCATCAGGTGCAGACCGAACATCTGCTGGGTGACCGAGTCATGCAAGTCCCGCGCAATCCGCTGACGCTCTTCATACGCTGCAATCGACTTTTGATCGGCAATGGCTTGCGAGGTTTGTTCCTTCACCCGCGTTTCAAGATTTTTATTTAGTTCATACAGGCTTTCGTATGCATTCGCATACGCCAACGCCAACGCCGCCTGCCCCGCCAACGCATTCAAACGTTTCACTTCATCTGCATCATATTGCGGACCGGCTTGGCGAGGTCCCAGCCAGTAGCCGCCCAAGGCGGCACTGCCCGCCACCAAACGAGTGTTCCATGCCGGTGAGGTATGCGAAGGCGGCACATCTGGTTCAGGGAAAAGTTTTAATGCGCCCCACTCCGCGCCGATCTGATTCGGGAAAACATCGTTCAACAGGTGAATGATCTCGTCCCGTCGATTTGCACGGGAAAGTAGATATTGCATCGATTGAATCGCCGATTCAAATTTCAGGCGGTCGGGGTATAAGGCTTTATCAAGCCAGGTTTGGATGAATTTGCGAGTTGGGTCAAAGAGAACCGCGGCAATAAATAAACTGATCACTGGCGCCAGCGGTCTTGAAGTAAGAGAATCAGCAAAGAGGGAGGTAAGGCTTGTGGTTAGAAACAGGTATAAGGTTAGGAGAAGAAGCGAAGCAGAGCCGTAGACCAGAGTCCGCCTGAGGGCGCGGTCAATGCCGAAGAGGTCGTGCCGCATCACGGCGTAGGTGATTCCGATGGGAATAAAAAGCTGAAAGACGAGCAACAGGTTGTAGGAAAAAACATTCAACCCCAACGCAAGGGTCAGCGGACGAATCCATAGCGGCACTTCGGCAATGAAGAGGCTAATGCCTACAATACGAGCACGTTGGGCATCGATATAGTTCTCAAGGTTTTGGTCTTGAGCTACCCACAAAAGATTGCGGATGAAAAAGATAATGACAAAAGTGAACCAGGCAAATAAAAGAACAATAAGAATGGCTCGCTGCCAGGGTGTTTGAGCAATGAAAAATAAAAACAAAAGAAATAACGAAAACACATAGGCACCCATTAAATTACGAGTGGGCGTGTTGGTGTTTCGCGGAAAACGCGCACTCACATGCAATGCCATTGGGAGCAGTATGGCGGCTTGGATGAGCCGGGTGATGATATAGGGGTCGAGGAATGAGATCAGGGTCTTGCCGGGGTGAATGATCGGCAGGTCATTGACTTCAAATGGGATGCTTAGAAAAAAAGAAAAGAAAATTGAAAAGCAAGCAATAAGCGAATGACTGGCTTGCGGACGTATCAGGGCAGGGATAAGCCCGGTGATCAAGATCAATAATGAAACGATGAATGAGAACGGCGTCACTGCCAAATAAATGGGGATGCCGCTTTTTATCGCTGCCCATCCGAGTAGGACAGCATTAAAGGAGAGAGCTGCAAAGATCGGAAAAAATAAGGACAGTCTTTTTATCATGCAGGAGAGGGGTGTAGATAGTTATGCTCTCAATAGATCCAATAATTTTGGTGTGTCTGAAATAATTTCATCTGCCCCCATTCTTCTCAATTCAGGCTCTTCACCAAAACCACACAAAACGCCCACGGTTTGTGCGCCCGCTGCTCTGCCCGCGCGGATGTCTACGGTAGTGTCGCCGATCATTAAGCAATTTTCGGGTGGCACGTTCATGTTCTTTGCCGCCAGCAGAATTGGATCGGGATAGGGTTTGGTATGGGTTGCTGATAGACCTGTGATGACAGTATCGAAATATTTCACCAATTCAAATTGCTCAAGAAAGCGCATGGTGCCTTTTTCGTCACGTGCGCTGACGACTGCCATGGGGTATCGTCCGTGTAGTTGTTTGAGCATCTCATCCACACCAGGGACAAGCAGAAATTTTTTGTCGGAATGTTTTCGGCGGCGCGAAAGCCAGTTGATGACGGCAACCATTTCGTCGTCGAGGTGAAGCGTGTCGGCAAGTCCCAACAAGGCATTGCCGGGGGCTTCAATCCACATCACAAAACGGCGAGCGGTGTAGTTTGGGTTTTTGAAGAGTATTTTGGGGAAAAATTTTGAAAGCCGTCGGGCGTAGAGGTCGTCCGTGTCGCTAAGGGTGCCGTCCACGTCGAAGCACAGGGCTTTTATCATTGGTACTTTCAGGGGCATGGATTAATTGTACCAAAGGGACTATACTTGTATCGGGATTTTTTATGGCTGAAGATCAAAACCGTTCCGTGCTCGAACTACTGGTAAAGGTTAGCCGTGAAGTAGCTACGGCGTTAGACTTGCGCACCGTTTTACAACGAGTGCTATTTGCTTGTATTCAGTATGTGGGCGGGGAACGCGGCAGTGTAGTGGTGATGGACGATCACGGCAAGCCTGTGGATGCCACCATTGTGTACGGTAAGCAGTTCCACGATCACACAACCCAGCAACTACGCGACACCGTAGAAAAAGGTCTGGCGGGGTGGGTCATCCAAAACCGTATGCCAGTCCTCGTGCCAGATACCAGCAAAGATGAACGCTGGCTGCGTCGTGAAGATGACGCCAAGGATAGGAGTGGTCCCAAGTCGGCAATCTGCGTTCCGCTTATGGCGCGTGAACGTCTTGTTGGGGTGTTAACTCTCGTCCACTCTGTGCCCAATACATTTAACATTGAACATCTCGAATTAATGAAAGCCATTGCCGACCAGGCAAGTGTGGCGGTCTTGAATGCACGCCTTTTCATGGAAACCGAACGCACAGCGCGTGTGATGACCTCACTGGCAGAAGGTGCTGCGTCGATGAATTCGACGCTGGAAATGCAGGATGTTCTCCGACACATCCTCAACCAGACCATGCATGCGCTTCAGGTGGAGACAGTTGCCTTAGGGTTGATCGAACAACCCAGTAATGACCTTGTTTTCAAAGCAGCCGCCGGGAATAACTCAGGGGCGATCCCCGGGCTTCACATTCCCGCTGGGCAGGGGTTGATCGGCAAAGTCATCAGCTACGGACATGGAATGGTCATCCCCACCATTAAAAATGTTGTGGGTCTTGTTGAAGCCGACAGACTGGATGGTGTTGACATCCGCGCTTTTGCTATTGCGCCGATCCAATTACACGGAAAAGTCATCGGCGTGTTGGAGGCAGTTAACCCAGTCTCGGGCGCATTTGGTCCTGATGCCCTGGTGGTAATGACCGGGCTGGGCAGCCTGGCAGGAACGACCATTGAGAATTCAAGATTATTCGAGCAGCTCCAAAATGCACACAAGCATTATCGTGAACTGTTCGAAGACAGTGTGGATCCGATCCTCATCACCAACCTGAAAGGCAATATTGTTGAAGCAAATCGGCAGGCTGTGTCTTTGAGCGGGTACTCCAGTGCTCAGCTTCAAACCATGACTATTGACCAGGTCCACGAAGTGAACTGGGATAAAGTTGGCACAAAATTTCAGGCACTTCAAAATGGCGAATCCAGCACATATGAATCAGGCTTGTATCGCCAGGATGGCGGTTCAGTGCCAGTGGAAGTGTACGCACGCCGTGTGGAATTCCAAGATACCTATTCCATCCAATGGATATTAAGGGATATTACCGCCCGCCGCGAACTGGACGACCTGCGCAACGATATGACCTCCATGCTTTTCCATGACCTGCGTTCCCCTCTCGGAAATATCGTTTCAAGCCTGGAGATGATGAGCACCCTCATGCCGGTCGATGATGAGACCTTGAACTCGATGCTCAACATCGCCAAAAATTCCACCGGGCGCATTCAACGCCTTGTAAATTCGCTGCTGGATATCAACCGCCTCGAAGCTGGGCAAAAGATCACAGACCAGAATTCCATCGACACTGTGGCATTGATCCGCGAATCGATCCGCGATGTCGAGATCTCCATCGCTGCCCGCCAGCATACATTGAACAATCGGGCGATCACGGTTCTGCCAATGATCTGGGTCGATGTGGATATGATCTATCGCGTCCTGGTCAATCTATTGGAGAATGCCTCCAAGTTCACGCCTGTTGGCGGGCGTATTGATATTGGGGCACAAACCAGCCAGGATGGTTTATTCGTACGCTTCTGGGTGCGGGATAACGGTCCCGGCATTCCACCTGCAGAGCGCGACCGCATCTTTGAAAAATTTACCCGCTTACGTGGCAAGAACAGGACTGGCGGGCTGGGAGTCGGGCTGGCATTCTGCAAGCTTGCTGTTCATGCACATGGCGGCGAGATCTGGGTCGATAGCGAAGTTGGAAAAGGCACCACATTCTGGCTGACTTTACCTGTTGCACAACGTCAATCGACTGGTAAACTAAGGCGCCATACCGGACGCCTCACCTACAAACCGGATAAAGATCAACCACCAGCCCCGTAAGGCGGCTTGCGAAAGGATATTTTCTTAGAACCAACATGCAAGAAATCACAAAGAATATTTACATTGAAGACCAATTCCTTGGCGTCACCCTTGGCGTGATCGTCACACCGCGCGGCTTGATCCAGATCGATGCCCCCCCATCACCAGAGGATGCCCGTTCCTGGCGCGCCTCACTCATGAATTTGGGCGGCGGCATCGACCGACTGCTGATCAACCTCGACGCCCACCCCGACCGCACCCTGGGTGCACGTGCCATGGACTGTACCGTAGCGGCGCACGAAAAGACTGCGCTTATTTTCCGTACCCGTCCCAGCACCTTCAAAGCCCAAGGAGAAGAAACCGGCGCAGATTGGGAATCCATTCCAGGGCTGGGCAGTGTGCGTTGGGCTCCGCCTGAGATTTCCTTTCTCGATCAGATGAGCCTGCATTGGGGCAGCTCGCCCGTTCTGCTTGAATCACATGCCGGTCCTTCCAACGGCTCGATCTGGGTGCGCATGCCAACGGAAAAAGTAGTTTTCGTTGGCGATACGGTCATGAAAAACCAGCCGCCCTTCCTGGCTGGCTCAAATCTCAAGGCGTGGTTGGAATCATTGAACCTGCTAATGGAACCCGATTTTAAAGGATATACCTTCATCAGCAGCCGCGGCGGAGTGGTTACTACTGCCGCCATCAAAGCCCAGTATGATTTCCTTAAACATGTCCACGACAAGCTCAATAAATCCACCAGCAAGAAGCCCAACCCAGCCGCCGTGGAAAAAATGGTCACATCCTTGTTGACCTGGTTCAAGGCTCCGGCAGCGCGGCAGAAGCAATTTGCCCAACGCTTGCGTTATGGGTTACTGCACTACAATGCGCGGCAATACCACAGCCCGACCCATACCGTTGAGGATTAGTGAATACTCCGGGACCACTTCTCGAACTGACACGTGGCGACGTTGTTGAAGCCATTCACAGAGGGTCCATCGCCATTGTCAGCGCAGATGGCAGTTTATTAAATTCTTATGGCGACCCTAACACGGTCGCCTTTTTGCGCTCTTCAGCCAAACCCTTTCAGGTTC
>JAFLCF010000109.1:0-1612 GCA_017303735.1 Anaerolineae bacterium | reverse complement strand
AAAGATCGGCATTGAAGAAAGCCATCTGCAGTGCGGTCCGCATTTGCCAAGCGATGCTCACAAATTAAAAGAAGTCATTCAGCAGAACATCATACCGACTTCGAACTTCAACAACTGCTCGGGCAAACATACATCCATGCTGGCATTCGCCAAAATGCGCGGACTTCCCCTCGAAACCTACCTTTCCATAGATCACCCTATTCAACAAGCTATTCTCAAATCACTGGCAGACATGTGCCGCATCGATGCCAAAGACATTCACCTCGGCACCGATGGTTGTTCCGCTCCCAACTTTGCCCTGCCACTGTATAACTCTGCGCTGGGTATGGCACGTTTATGCGACCCTCGCGAACTTTCAGAAGCACGAGCAACAGCATGCAAGAAAGTCACCTCCGCCATGACGGCGCACTCCGAAATGATCGGTAATCATGGCGAGTTCGACACCGAACTCATGAAAATAGCACAAGGCAAGATCGTCACCAAACGCGGCGCAGAAGGCTTTCAGATCGTTGGCATTATGCCGGGCGTCATCCATGCACAAGGTGTAGGTATTGCCATCAAAGTCAGCGACGGCGATAAATCTTCGATGGACGATTCACTACACACACACGTCCGCGTGCGCCCGCCAGTGGTGCTGGAGATTCTCCGTCAGCTGGGTGCCCTGACCGAAGCGCAGAGGCAAGCCCTGGCTATGTTCGGACCCGAGAAAGTCCTAAAAAATTATGCCGGTCTGGTGACAGGCAAACTCTACCCAGTCTTCAAGCTATGAAGCCAACGAACGATCCATTTTTACAAACCCTCACCGCCCGGTTCAATGCGCCGGGCGTTATTGGTCTTGCGATCACAGGCAGCTACTCGACCGGAACTCAAGATGAGCACAGTGATGTTGATCTGGATATTTTTGTGGATGAACTGCCAGCGGATGACTATTCGCTTCAACTCTTTAACGGAAAATTGATCAGTGTTAAATACATTCGCTTCGCCGACGAATATTCCTCACTCACCAAACCCGAGCGGGCTGTGTGGGCAGTTCCCGGTTTGCGGAAAATGAACATCTTGTCTGATGAGTATGGCAAGGTCGCCACTCTCAAACAAGCCGCCGTTAATTTCACCTGGGAGCCTTTGCAACCCGCTGCAAACATCTATGCTGTAGATGAGCTCATGGGCTGCGCTGAAGAAGCCCGCAAGATCATGAGCGGATTGAAATCTGATAACGAATCAAAAGTCCTTTATGCTTCGTGGGGCTTGTTTAAGAATCTATCATTTTCCGCATTGGTTCAGGCAGGGTTGTTGATCGAAACCGAAAACCGTGCTTTTAGCATTCTTGAAGAATACTATGGCAAAACTCACCCGGCATGGACGCGTGCCTTCCGCCTTTCCTTTGGCATGGATGTAGAGAACGGTGTGCCGCCGTATAAAACTCGCGGCATGGCAGCCCTTGATCTGTATGAAGAAACTGCACACCTTTTCAAAGACATCCGCAATGAAAAGCATCGTGATGTGATTGAGAATACGCTACAATTGATTTCATCCTTTAAACAGAGTTATGCTCATGCCTGATATAAAACAACGCGCTTTGCAAATTCATAAAACCCTTTTAGACGTTTTCGGC
>JAFLCF010000108.1 GCA_017303735.1 Anaerolineae bacterium | reverse complement strand
AGTCGGTTTTATTCCATAAGGAAAACATGCAACAGCGAAGTGAAGAAACCCGTTCAAAGATTCTTATATCAGCCGCAAAATTATTCTCTGCCAAAGGCTACAACGCCGCCAGCGTGGATGATATCTGTGCCGATGCAGGGATTAGTAAAGGTGCGTTCTATCATCACTTCAAGACCAAGCAAGACCTCTTCCTCGCTTTATTAGATGGCTGGCTGGAAACTATCGACAATGCCATCGAAGCCTCAAAAGACAAAACTGTCCCTGAGACGTTTATGCAGATCACAGAAGCCTTCCCCTACCTTTTTGCTACAGCCAATGAAGGCTTGCCCATGTTCCTTGAATTTTGGCTGCAAGCCAGCCGCGATGAAAAGATCTGGCAGGCAAGCGTAAAACCCTATCGCCGCTATCACAAATATTTCACCGACCTCATCAAAAGAGGCGTGGACGAAGGTTCGTTCATTGAAGTAGACCCCGAATTAACCTCACGCATGATCATTTCCACCGCCATGGGACTATTGTTGCAAAGTCTTATGGACCCAAAAGGTGCGAAATGGGAAAAGGTCGCGCGCGATAGCACGACCATGCTCGTCAACATCATGTTGAAAAAATAAGAAATCCCTTCCAACTATCTATAAACCAAAAGAGGAAACCATGAAAATCGTAACAGACTGCGCAGCAGATATGTCCAATGAGGAATTGGAGAAATTGGGGATTGTGCAAGCCCCGTTGTTCATCCAATTCCCGGAGGGCGAAGTGAACTCTGCAGATATTTCTGCCGATGAGTTCTACAATCGTTTAGAAGCAATGCGTCCGCAAATACCAACCACGGCACAACCTTCGAGCGGCATCTTCGCAGAGTTGTACCGCAAGCTGGCACAGGTAGACAAAAACATTCTGTCTGTGCATATCTCTTCCGGCTTGAGCGGCACGATCAATTCCGCTCGTGATGGTGGTGAGCAAGTCAAAGATGAAGCGAACGTCAGCTTTTGGGATACGCTCACCCTTTCTGGCGGTGAACGTTTTCAAGTGATGGCAGCAGCTCTGGCAGATAAAGCCGGTTGGGCAATGGACAAGATCAACGAGCGCCTGACAAAGATCCGCGAGAAGACGGAAGTGATCTACACACTCGACACCCTGGAATATCTTGCACGTGGTGGTCGCATCGGACGGGTGAAGGCAATGGCAGGGGCTTTGCTCAACCTAAAGCCCATCATTCGTGTGGATACAGACGGCAAATACAGTACCGTGAAGAATGAACGCACACTCAACAAATCCATGGGGGCAATGGCAGATTTCCTGGCAGAGAAATATGGAAACACTCCCCTTTGGGTAACTGTCTTGCACGGACGGTTTGCCGAAAAAGCAGATCATCTCGCTGAAGAGTTCAAGCAAAAATTGAATGTCGCCAGAATGGAAGTACAACGCATCTCCCCCGTCTTGGGTGTGCATACGGGTCCCGGCATCGTTGGGGCGGCGGTGGTACCGATGGAATTGATGGGCGATCTGGTATAGTGGAAGGTACAGAGAAAAATCGTGGACTTACCTTCCTTACTTGGTTTAACCGGCACTCTGCTGGACCTTTTTCGTGCTGCCCCACAATTACTCCATTTATTCCGTGAACGTAAAGCATTTGGTGTTTCAGTGGATACGTCGGGGACGAGTTTTGTCGTCAGCCTGGGTTGGACAACATACGGCGTCATCACCCAGCAATTTTTTGTCGCCCTCGCCTCCGGGATCATTGCCAGTTCGTTCTTCATCATCACTCTGATCGCTCTGCGGTTTGGGCGAAGTTCCAGTGAATTCAGGGTGGCGCCCGTTTGGGCAGCCACCTTGCTGATCGCCGGGATCTTTTTCAAAGAAGTTGGGCTGGGAGTGATCCTCTCCATCAGTGCATTAATATCAAACGTTCCACAAGTGCGGGTGGCTTATAAAGAAGAAAACCTTTCAGGGTTGTCACTGGGTACCTGGGCATTAACATTCTCAGCAGGTCTAGTCTGGGAGGTCTACGCGATTCTCCAGCACGACCTCACCATCATTGTAGCGTCGTTCTTTCAATCCGCCACCAGCGGTATCATCATTGCATTGAAGATTTTCAAATCGACAGCAGGAAAAACATCCGATCCTGAGATCATCGCAGAATAAAATAAAAGGCATCGAATGCTCGATGCCTTTTATTTGGCACCTCTTGCGAGACGTATAATAACTGCATGACCGAAAACAATAACAAACCCCTATCCGGCATGACCGGCTTCACCATCGTCTGGGCGGGACAGTTGATCTCCGTGCTTGCCTCCAGCATGACCCAATTCGCGCTCACCATTTGGGCCTATCAAGAAACGGGCAGTGCCACTGCATTGGGCATTATCAACACCGCCTTCATTGTTCCATTTCTATTGCTCTCTCCCATTGCTGGAGTGATGGTAGATCGTCACAACCGAAAATTGATGATGATGGTCAGTGATCTCACTGCTGTGCTCGCCACTGGCGGTATCCTCGTCCTTCAAGCGTTGGGCATTCTTGAAATCTGGCATTTGTATATCGCCGCCGTCATTAACGGGCTTGGTAACACCTTTCAGTGGCCCGCATATTCCGCGGCGATCAGCACGATGGTGCCAAAGGAAAATTACAGCCGCGCCAATGGGATGATGTCACTAGTGGAATCAGGACCTGCGGTTCTCGCCCCGATCTTTGCCGGGTTGCTGCTCCCGATCATTTCCCTCACCGGAATCCTCGTCATCGACGTTGTGACCTTTTTCCTCGCCATCTTCGCTCTTACGCTTGTCCACGTTCCACAGCCCGATAAGACCGTCGAAGGTCAAGCCGGGAGCGGATCCATTTTGCATGAAGCATTATATGGTTTCAAATACATCTTCGCCCGGCGCGGACTGCTCGGCTTGCTGACCTTTTTCATCGTGCTCAATTTCATCATTGGGTTGTCGGGTCCGTTGTTCTCGCCGTTCATTCTGGAGCGGACGAATCAAAGCAGTGAACTGCTGGGCATCGTCACTTCGGCAAATGCGATCGGCGCCGTGGTAGGTGGACTCCTGATTGGGCTTTGGGGTGGTTTCAAGAAACGCATGAACAGCATCTTCCTTGGCGAAGCCCTGACCGGTCTCTTCCTGCTGGTCATCTTCGGCTTGGGAAACAGCCTGCCAGTTTGGATCATCGCCGTGGTGATCGGCGGCATCTTCCCCATTTTCACGAACGGAGCCAGCCAAGCTATCTGGCAATCGAAAGTTGCCCCCGATGTGCAAGGACGTGTCTTCTCGGCACGCCGCATGATCGCCTGGTCAGTAGGTCCCATCACTCCCATTCTCGCCGGTCTGCTCGCAGATTACGTCACCGAGCCCGCCATGCAATCCAATACCTGGCTTTCCCAAACCTTTAGCTGGATGGTCGGAAATACATCCGGTTCGGGTATGGCATTGCAATTTGTACTGACAGGAATTTTGTACGTCGCTGTAGCTGGGTTCACGTATGCATTCGTTCCCCACGTCCGCAACCTGGAAGCGGAACTACCCGATCACGATCAATTACAGAAACTGGAAACCCAACCATGACCGCATTACCTCCCAACGCCTACGAACTCATCCGCCCGCTGCTGCTCAATATGGACATCCATCTTGTCGGTCGTTCGATCCTCGCCAAACAAACCCCTGCGCAAATTTTCGTGAACAACGTCGAACATCCAAAAGCCTTGTTCGCGCAGGCAGGTCATCGCTACATTTTGGCAGGTGACTCTGAGATCGATAGCTTCAACCTCGGAATAAGAAAACTATTTACGAATTTCGTTTATCCACATGAGATCGCGGCTGGGCACGAAGGCTTTGCGTTGTACTACGATTCGCCTGCATGGGAGAAAAGGATAGATGCTCTTCTCGCAGGTAAAAAGACCATTCACGCAAACCGTGAATATTACGCCTGCAAAAAGTTGAAATACAAATGGCAAGATTTCCTACCCGAAGGCTTTCAACTCAAAAAAGTGGATGCTGACCTTTTGGCAACTCCCAATTTGAAACATCTCGAAACCCTCAAAGAAGAAATGACCTCCGAACGCCCAACCGTGGAAGATTTTCTCGCCAAGAGTTTCGGCGTATGCGCCATTCATAACAATGAACTCGCAGGCTGGTGTCTCTCTGAATACAACGCGGACGGTCGCTGTGAGATCGGCATTGAGACCACAAGTGATTACCGTCAGCGCGGCATTGCCACGGCGATCACGCTTGCATTTCTCGAACATGCCTTCTCGCACGGCATTACCGAAGTCGGCTGGCATTGTTTCAAACGCAATGAAGCCTCTGCAAAGACTGCTCTTAAGGCAGGCTTCGACAAAATCTGCGATTACAAGTCCTTCATCGTTCTACTCAAGGAACAAGAATGAAACTCTCGATGCGCACCTACCGCAATGAAGAAGATTACTGGCGAATGCGCCAATTTTTGCGCGAGGTCATGATACTGAACGACCTGCACCAACACAGTTGGCATGTTGCCCGGCTCGACTATTGGTGGTGGTTCGCAAATACAGACATTGAAAAGTTCGACCTCACACAAGTCATCTTTTTATGGGAAACCGAAACAGGGGAAATAGCCGCCGTCCTCAACCCCGAAGGCAAAGGGCAAGCCTATCTGCAAATCCACCCGAAATATCGCACACCTGAACTCGAAGAAGAGATGATCGTCACAGCAGAAACCCATCTCAAACATCCGAACCGCGAAGGGAAAATGCGAAGCGTGGTCTTTGCCGATTCAAAAGACACCATGCGACATGAAATTCTGAAACGACACGGCTACCAAAAAGTGGAACGCCCCGAAACAAACGAAACCATTCACATCTTCCCGCTAGCGAATGAGATCAAAGAAGTAATAACACCCACAAGCTACACCATCCGCGCATTAGGGCATGGGCTGGAATTGCTCGAGCGTTGTTATGCCTCAGGGCTTGGCTTTCACGATGATGACATCAACATCGCCCGCGAAAATCGCGACGACCCAAGTTGGTATCACCACATCCAATCCGCGCCGCTCTATCGCCGCGACCTCGATATTGTTGCCGTCGCCAGCGACGGTTCCGTCGCATCCTTCTGCACCGTCTGGTTCGACGATGTCACTCGCACGGCATATTTTGAACCGGTTGCCACCGTCCCCAAGCATCAGCAGCATGGGCTGGGCAAAGCCGTCCTCACCGACGGACTGAAGCGCCTCAAAACAATGGGCGCAAAGATCGCCACTGTCGGCGGTTATTCCGATGCGGCGAATGGATTGTATTTCTCCGTCTTCGGCAAAGAGTTTGACCTGCTTCAACCGTGGGAGAAATTCTTTAACTAAAAAGGTGACTGTCACTTTGCAAGTGACAGTCACCTCGCTTCTTTCTTAGCCGATACTTGACTCTACTTAAGCAGCAGTCGCCTTCTCTGCAGCCAATCTCGCGATCACCTGCTCAGACGTCATCACCTGACCATAAGACTTCAACGCCGCCAAAAACGCCTTGTGGACATGCTCCGCAGGGATGACGGTGCCGTTGTATTCCAAATCTTTTGTGGCACAGGCATCCTCGGCGACCCAAACTTGAAAGCCAAAATCCGCGGCGGCGCGAGTAGTAGCATCCACACACATGTGAGTCATCATACCGGTGATAACTACACGCTCCACGCCCCAGCCTTTCAACATCTCCAGCAAATTCGTCTCGCGGAAAGAGTTGGGATAATGCTTGTAGACGATAGGCTCGCCCTCAAAGTGCGCAGTGACATCATGAATATCGGAACCTTCAGAGCCGCGCACAAAAAACGGCGCATCGGGTTTCAAAGCAATATGCTGAATATGAACGTGATGCCCGCCATGTTCACGGAAGCATTGCAGCAGTTCATAGGCTTTCTTCCCAGCTGCCAGAGGGTTGACCAGTTCCATCTTCCCGCCGGGGAAATAATCTTTTTGAATATCAATGACGAGTAAGGCTGTTTTCAAAGTTATTCCTCCGGTTTATAACGAGTCCAATGACTGTAGTCAAAGAACCAGACTGCTCCATCTGGTGCAGAAAGTATCATCGATGGAGTAAAGCCGCCAATGTCTTCAGCAATAAATTGTGTCCAGATTCCTTTATTATACATGTAGACTCCATTACAGCCATTTACAAACCATAAAACATCATCTCTTGTGACAGTAAGGTTGGTTGGGCAAATACAAGCCTGCGGGAACTCAACCCAGGTTCCGTTTTCATATTTGAAGAGTTTTCCTGGTTTCCCTACCCATACATCACCGTTTGAATCCACTGCAAGGGAGTTCTGGTCTATATTCGCCATCCCAAAATTTTTCCACTTTCCATCTTTATACCGGTACACACCATATCCTTTAACATATACCCAGATCGAGCCTTGAGAGTCGACTAAAATTCTTGTTGGTTTCAAGATTGTTGTAATATTTTCCCCTCCAACCTTAATTGGTTCGATCAAACGGTAATCGCCCTTCCGAAGAATGAATGGGGTTATTTTCGCAATAAACCCTTGGCGCGAAGAAACCCACACATTTCCATCGGGAGCGATATCCATTCCATTCGCATTAAATGGCAATTCACCCTCGTAATAGGTCTCAGATTCAAGATCAAAGAGACATAAATAATTTCTATAGGTTGAGCCAAGCCAGATATCTTTTCCATCCGGGCTTATGCGCGCCAAATCGTAATATTGTTGGCAATGCTTCTCCTCAAAGGGATCTTTTATTTCTTCCCCATCATAACTTACAGGGCGATCTCCATGCGAAAACCACAACGTACCATCCGGTGAAAAACCGATAGGAGTCCTCAATAAAGTCATATCGGTGAGCATATTTTTATCCAATGGATATTCCCTCCAATCTTCTCCATCATAAAGATATACAATGTTCTTGCTCAAGAATATCCAGCCTTTTGGGGTCATTAGGCTTGGTGAATATAAATCGGGGGGAGAATCCTTAAATGCTACACTGGGAATCTGCTCAATACCTGCACTGGAAACAAGGAATGTCTCTTTGTCATCTTGCCCGCCATATGAATAAGTTTGAAACCAATAATTACCATCCGGGGTCAATAACAGATTGCTGTTTATCGGATATCGGAATCGACCATCTGGCAAAGTCAGCGGGATGATTTTGCGGTCTTTATACATTATGATCAGATTATCATAGGAGAATAACACTTCTCCAGTTGCGAGCGAAAACATGCGGTTCACACCAAGCAGGCTTTCATGTTCGATCCAATTCACACCATCATATTGCACAGTCATTTCATAGTTAAAAAACCACAGAGTTCCGTCTCCTGCCTGTGCAATATTTCTAAAACCCGTTGCATACTCCTCTGGGAAGGAAAATGTTTTCCATTCTTCGCCCTCAAGATACAAAGTGGCATCACTCCCTATATACCAAAGGCGGCTACCTACATTAATAAATTGCTGGGCATAGCCCGCAGCAACCTCCTGTTCCAGCCATCTTCCATTTTCAAAATGGGCAATATGGTTTGGAGAAGATACCATCCAGATCGTATCCTCAAAATAAGTTATAAAATTCCCGCTTCCATAGTTTTTAGGCTTGCCAAGAAATTCATACCTACCAGTTTCTAAATTCAGTCTAAAAATGCCAATTCCGCTCGACAACCAAAGGTACCCGGCAGGGTCATAGGCATAGGACGAAAAGTAATCGAAGCTCTTGAAAAATGTCCATTCATCCTTAATTCCCGGCCATGCTTTAGGAACGATAATTTCATTTTCAGGAGCCTCAGTTACCACCGGAGTGGGGTCAGCTTGCGGTAACTCTGCCGGACCGCAAGACACGAGCAAAAGGCATAATACGATTAGGTTAACAGATTTAAGAAGTTTCATTTTTCCTCCAATTCAGAACACTAGGTTTGCTCTCTCTTCTAATTCCCCTTTTTTTACAAAATCTGGGGCTTCCCACTCAAGCAGGTAGTATTGATTTTAACCATTCTCCCGCCTGTCTGCGCAAATGGAGTTTATCCGTCACTGCCGAAACTTTCTCTAGATCGGCCTTCGCTTTTTCTACTTCATTCAATTCCAAATACGCTTTGCCTCTTCCCAAGTATAACCGCGCCTCTTTCGAGTTGACTTCGAGCGCGCGGGAGAAAAAGGTGACAGCGAAATCGAAATCTTGGTTGACGAGGCAAGCCTCGGCTAAGCCTTGAAGCGCAAGAGCGTGGCGGGAATCCTTCTTCAGAATGCGTTCATAAAAATCCCGCGCCCAGTCCAGGTTATCTTCGTACAACATTAGGTTGACATCTACCATGATAAGGGCATCTTCAGGCGAAAGCCCCACTGCCACATCCTGATCGGCATGTGCGGAGGTGAGATCGCCGAGCTTGAAGTGCACCAATGAACGGACAATGTAAAACAAAGGCATGCGTGATTGAAGAGAGATGCTTTTGTTGAAGCCTGCTAGTGCAGGTTGCAGTTCGCCACGCTCCATGAAGAGAGAGGCACGGTCGAAGTGCGGCACTGCCCAATTGGGGTTGAGTGCCTGTGCCTGCGCGAACCGTTCGAGGGCGGCTTCGTAATTCTTCTCAAGCATGTGGATCTCGCCGCGAAGTTGAATGGCAAGCATGTGAGCAGGGTTTAACTTCAATGCACGGTCTACATCGGCAAGGGCACGCTCCTCTTGAGCGATGGCAAGATAACAGCCCGCGCGCGCAATAAAATTATTGATATTGGCGGGTTGCTTATCAATATCTGCTGTATACATCAGTGCGGCACGTTCGTAATCACCTTTCATGTAATAGTAACCGGCGCGCTTGAAAAAATAAGTTATGCCGAGGTTAATGTTTTTCAGCAAGGCATGATTCAACGAACTGATCGAAAACGCGATCAACACACAAAATACCAATAAAATGTAATCTCGTGTAAAGATGCTGAACAAGACCAGCAGAATTAAGAAGGGAACACCAACCGCCAACGTGATACGGTCTGCGTGTGTCTTTCCGAACAGCCATTCCATGACGGCATGAAAAATATTCCCGCCATCCAACGGGTAGACGGGAATCAGATTGAAAACGACCAGGATCAAATTTACAAAAGCCAGAGAAAAGAACAAGTTCTGAAACATTTGAATCCAGATATAGGTTTCAGGATCGTTCGAGAACGGCAGAAAAAACATCGCCAACAAAACATAGGCGGCAACGCATAAGAACGCCATCAGCATATTCACCAATGGTCCAGCGGCATAAATGAAAAAGTTGTGCGCGGGTTTTTCGGGCTTGTAGGCAAGGTTGGTCAGCCCACCCAATAACCAAACCACAATGCTCTTTACTTCCACCCCAACGGTCAGCGCCGCAAACGCATGCCCAACTTCATGCAAAAAAATAAAAAGCGTCAGCCCGCCCACCCACAGCAAAGACTCGACCACGCCGCGCAGGTCTACGGGTTTAAAAAGCAGGTATGCGATCGGGATGCTCAACAGCATCGAAAAGTGGAATCGGATATCCACACCGCGCCAACGACCAAATGACCAGGACCAGCCGAAGAAACTCATGAACGATACCCGCGCTTCAAACGGGATTTGAGGTTGATACTCACCATTGAGTTTTTACTTCCGCCCAAAATCTGCGGGGTTCTCGCCCCACATGTTCGTATCCCACTTAACGACCCTGCCTTCGGGAAATTCATTTTCTGCCAGCCAATTCTCAGCACTGCGAATGATGGCAAATAGTATCGCATTCTTCGGGCTATGTTTTAACTTCGTCCGGCATTGTCCCGTGTTTACCCAGGCAATGGCATTCTCAGAATCGGAATAGATCGGAATATGTAGGTTATGCTTTTCCTGCCAGGTCAACGCATGGACAATGGCAAGGAACTCGCCCACATTATTGGTACCATCGGCATATGGACCGGCATGAAAGATCTCTTCACCTGTTTCCGTGTTCACGCCGCGATATTCAAGTACGCCGGGCGCGCCGCTACAGGCAGCATCGACACAAACAGACGGCAACAAAGGTTTGATGCTGGCGGTCTTCCACATGCCGCTTGTGGAGGCTTTCCCGATGTAATCATCATAGTTGGCAAGGTAGGCAGCCTCAGCTTCGGCTTCACTCTCGAATGCCTTGAACTGCGCGCCGACAAAGCCCTTCACCTGCTTTTCACATTCTGCCCAGGTGGTGAAGATGCCGGTCTTGCGTCCCTTCCAAACAACGTAATATTTTTGACGAGCCATGCGTCAATTTTACATCAATTCAATTCTGAATATTTGGCTTGACAAACAACCTCAAACCCGTACAATACGACCTCAATGAAAACCATCTGGCATTTATGCTCGTGTCTTTGGCGGGGTTCGTAACCACCGCCTGAGATTTTATCTCCCCAAGCAGTCAACCCTCAAGGCAGTGGAACGGCTCCCGCGTGAAATCATATCCGCGCAGGATGGTTCGCTGTCCTTTTGTTTGGTTGGCTGCTTTTTATTTAATATATTTAAAGAAAAGGAAACTTTATCATGACGTACGCACACCCCGAATATCTTGTTGAAACCGATTGGGTCGCCAATCACTTGAATGACCCGAACATCCGCATCATCGAATCGGACGAAGACCCATTGCTCTATGCCATTGGTCACATTCCCGGCGCTGCCCAAGTGGATTGGTTCAGCACGCTGCAACATCCGCTTCGCCGCGACTTCCTCACCAAAGAACAATTTGAGCAGGTCGCTTCCAAATTGGGCATCATCAACGATACCACTGTGGTCTTCTATGGCGACAAATCCAATTGGTTTGCCTGCTATGCGCTGTGGCTCTTCCAATACTATGGGCATCAGAATGTAAAGATCATGAACGGCGGACGTACCAAATGGGAACAGGAAGGTCGCGAATTGGTGAAGGAAGTTCCCACCTTTGCCACCACCACCTACAAAGCCAAAGAAGCGGATAAGTCCATTCGCGCCTTCCGTGATGATGTTTTCAAATCGCTGGATGCTAAGAAACCTCTGGTTGACGTGCGTTCTCCCAAGGAATATTCCGGTGAATTGACCCACATGCCGAATTACCCCCAAGAAGGCGCCACCCGCGGCGGACACATCCCCGGCGCAGTCAGCATTCCCTGGGCACAGGCTGTCAATGAATCTAACTCCACCTTCAAGACCGCCGAGGAATTAAAGGCGCTTTACGAAGGCAAGAACATCAAATCAGATGGTGATATCATCGCCTACTGCCGCATTGGCGAACGCTCGTCATTGACCTGGTTCGTGTTGAAGTATCTGCTCGGCTATCCTACCGTCAAAAACTACGACGGCTCGTGGACCGAGTGGGGCAATCTGGTGGATGCGCCGATAGAAAAATAAATTACCGTAGGGGCGCAGCACGCGTGCCCGTTAGGGTAATGCTGCGCCCCTACATGGAACATTATGACCTTACCTAAAAACCTTCAAGAGATCGTGGATGACTTCGCCAGTATGAGCCGCGAAGAAAAGCTGGAAACGCTGATCGCGTATGCAGAGTCGATGCAAGATCTGCCAGAGCGCTTTCAAGCCGAACGCTCAAAAATGGAGCCCGTGCCTGAATGCATGACTCCGGTCTTCATCATCGCTGAAAAAGTGAATGACGGCATCTTTTTTTACCTCGACATTCCAAAACAATCTCCCACTGTGCGTGGGCTTGCATCCATTCTGACCAACGGCTTGAACGGTTGCACGCTTGAAGAGATCATCTCTGTGCCTGTTGATTTTTATACACCGATGAATTTACATGAAGCGGTATCACAACAACGCCTGAATGGGTTCATTGGGGTGCTGGCATATATGAAACAGGCAGCCGTGAAAGTAAGTTAAGAAGATCGAGAAATAAAAAAAAACAGTCCTGAGCATCGGACTGTTTTTTTATTTAATTGAAACTCTATCCTTCGATCCAACCTTGTTCTTCGACCGCCATAAAAATATCAGTGGATGAAATCAAGCCGATCAGTGTGCCGTGTTCATCTGCGATCGGCAGGTGACGGATCTTTCGCTCCTGCATCAGGCGTGAACATTCTGCAAGAGTCCACTCGGCGCGACCTGTAACAATGGGACCAGACATGATCTCGCGCACGGTCGTTTCGGCGGGGTTGCGCCCGGGAATGACGATCTTATCGCGGATGTCGGTCGTTGTCACAATTCCGTATGCCGGGTTCTTTTCGCTGACATCCACGACCACGCTATGAATATTGCGGCGTCGCATAAGGGTTGTCGCATGCGAAACACTCGAGTCAGGGTCAACCACAACCACCGGGCTGGACATCCAATCACGGACTAGGTTATTCATAACTCTCTCTCCTTTGTATATATTTTACAGCATCCACGTAACCGTTGAGTTACTCACAGAGTAACAAAGGCTCTGAGAAACAAGTCCAAGCATCGGCTAAGAAAGAAGCGCGCTATCGGATCAACACAGTCCAGGTGGCGCCGCCGTCCGTCGTCTTGTATAAAATCAATTCGTCGGTAATGACCCAGCCCGTGGTGGCATTGGCAAAGCTCATATCGATGATCGAATCGCCAAAGGATACATCAGGCGAGACCTGTTGAATGGAACGACCCGCATCGTTCGTGACGTAGAACTGGTCGGCATTATAGAAAATTATTTCACTCTCTGACGGCGTGGACAACCTGCCAAAGCCTTCGAAGTTTACAGGCAATTGCTCCCATGTTGTGCCGCCATCCTGTGTAGCATAGACGATGGTCTCGGGCGTTTCTGATGTGACGCGCAGTGCGAGCAAACCTTCTTGTGGTGAGACAAAAACGATTCCGATCATGCTCAATTCGCTTTCGTTGGTGCCTTCGGGCAGAACGAGATTAATGTTAGACCACGTAACGCCTCGATCATCACTTCGGAAAAGATAGGTCTGTCCGGGAGCATAGACCACGCCACCCACCCAGGCAGTGTTTTCGTCCAACGCAATTAGAAAATTTTTCAAGCCGCCAAGCGGAAGTGTATCCGCAGCGCCTTCAAGGCTGGGGTCGTTCGTGTATGTTCGTTCCCAGGTTTCGCCGCCATCACGAGTTTTAAAAATGGAGATCGCATTCGAGCCTGCCCCCGCACCGCGATTCGCCATCATCCAACCGTTTTGATCATCAATGAACTGCAACGAGCCATCACTGAACGGCGTTGCAAATGATTCCCAGGTCAGCCCACCATCGGAGGTGCGATAGAGAGTGCCACCATTCGGCTGGTTGTTCATATCGGGCAATTGCAGCCAGGCATGATCTGCATCGAAGAAATCAGCATAGATAAAATAGCCTGCTTCGCTCAACCCAGGCGGTGTAACGTTGTACCATGTCACGCCACCATCGTTGGTACGGACCACTTCATTTTCAGTGATGCCCCAGCCATAAACTTCATCGAGCATTTCAATATTGCCGATCGCAGGAGAATCGATGATTGGCGCTTCCACTACAGCGGGCAAAGGGGTTTCTTGCACAGTCAGCGCTGCTTGCGCTTCTTCGGTGGCGGCAACGGTTGCGGTTTCTTGTAAAGTTTCAACTGCAGGGGTTGCCGGAGCGCAGGCGCTCAAAAACAATGAAGTACCAAAAAGGATCGCTAAAATTTTTTTCATGTTTCTCCTAATCGTCAGAAAGTTTACAGGTTTAAACGTTTCAAACTTCAAACTTTCAGCTTATAAACTTTCTAACCTAGATATTCAATTACCGTCGCTTCGCCCTGACCGACTCCCACGCAGAGAGTCGCCACACCATATTTGACATTGCCGCGATTTTTCATTTCATGCACAAGTGTGGTGACCAAACGCGTGCCCGAACAACCGAGCGGATGTCCAATGGCGATTGCGCCGCCGTTGACGTTGACAAGCTCGGGGTCGATCTTTAAATCTTCGATCACAGCCAGAGATTGCACGGCGAAGGCTTCGTTCAATTCCATCAAACCAACATCTTGGATTTTCAACCCGGCGCGTTCCAAAGCTTTCTTCGTTGCGGGGACGGGTCCGATACCCATGATGCGCGGAGGGACACCCGCCGAGGCGGAGGTCACAATGCGAGCAAGCGGTTTGAGATTCAAAGCCTTGGCTTTTTCTGCACTCATCAACAAAAGCGCAGATGCACCATCATTTAATCCAGACGAATTCCCAGCAGTGACAGTTCCCCCATCGCGAAATGCCGCTTTGAGTTTGGCGAGGCTCTCCACCGTCGTATCGCGGCGCGGACGTTCATCCGTATCTACAACTTTCGGGTCACCTTTTTTCTGGGGAAGAGTAACCGGCACAATTTCCTGTTTGAAGCGTCCTGAGTCGATTGCGGCAATGGCTTTAGAGTGACTGCGTGCAGAAAATTCATCCTGCTTTTCGCGGGTAATGTGAGGGCGTTCAGCGGCGATATTTTCAGCGGTTTCACCCATTGAATCCGTGCCGTGCATGGCTTTCATTTTTGGATTTGGATAACGCCAACCTAAAGCTGTATCATACGCGGTGAGATTACCGAAGGAAAAACCCGCCTCAGCTTTCGGAAGTGAGTATGGTGCACGGCTCATAGATTCGACTCCACCGGCAATGTACACATCCCCTTCACCTGCTTTGATGGCGCGTGCCGCCATATTGATGGCGTTCAAACCAGAGGCGCACAAGCGGTTCACAGTCACCCCGCCCACTTCTACGGGCAGACCGGCAAGCAATGCTGCCATGCGTGCCACGTTACGGTTATCTTCACCGGCTTGATTGGCACATCCCAAAAAGACTTCTTCAATCAAAGCAGGGTCAATTTGATTTCTTTCCAAAATAGACTTAATGACATGCGCCGCCATATCATCAGGGCGCACAGACGAGAGAATGCCGCCCAACGCGCCTATGGGCGTACGGATGGCATCGACGATCACGACTTCGGTCATGAAAACCTCCAGAGGTTGATACGTCGATTCTACCACCCATAAAATAAACAGCGATGACGGGTTGTCATCGCTGTTTATTTGGCTTACCGTTTTTCAAAATATATATATAGTGGAACTTGAATTCCCAATACCATCCATACATACATCAGAAAACTCAAGAACAACAGATGCAGCAAAATGGCGACCCAGTAAATGAACGGACGCACATCACGCCGGATCGAGCCGAACCAGCGC
>JAFLCF010000107.1 GCA_017303735.1 Anaerolineae bacterium | reverse complement strand
CGATATCAAGAATGTCGATGCACTTCCATTTCCCGCATGGGACTTGGTCGATATCCAAAAATATAAAAAGATCTGGTATGAAAAGCACGGCTATTTTTCGATGAACATGGTTACCACGCGCGGTTGCCCATATCATTGCAATTGGTGTGCCAAGCCGATCTGGGGGCAGCGGTATAACTCACGCTCGCCTGAGAATGTGGCGGCGGAAATGAAATGGATCAAAGAAAATTTTGCGCCTGACCATATTTGGTTTGCTGATGATATTTTTGGTTTAAAGCCGAATTGGGTGGAACGATTTGCCGATTTGCTGATCGAGAATGATGCGGTGATTCCGTTCAAATGCTTGAAGCGTGCAGACTTGGTGACTGAGAAAACGGCGGCGGCGTTGGCAAAGGCTGGTTGCAAGATCGTGTGGGTGGGCGCGGAATCTGGTTCACAAAAAATTCTGGATGCGATGGATAAAGGCGATATGGTCGAAGACATTTATCGCGCGGCGGAGTTATTACATGCCAATGGAATTCAAATCGGGTTTTTCTTGCAGTTCGGATATCCCGGCGAGACTTGGGACGACGTGCAATTGACCTTGAAGATGGTCCGCGATTGCATGCCAGATGACATTGGCATTTCCGTTTCGTATCCGCTGCCCGGCACGAAATTCTATGAGCGCGTCAAACTTGAACTTGGCGAAAAACAAAACTGGGTCGACTCAGATGATCTTGCCATGCTCTATCGTGGACCGTTCCCGCAGGAGTTTTATCGCATTCTGCATGGGCGAGTGCATCATGAGTTTCGTCTGCGTAAGGCATGGAAGAAGCTTGAGATGCGAGGAATGGTGTTGACGCCCATCTATGTGTTGGGTTGGATACGGGCAGAGATGCGCCTGCGTTCGTTTGCGCGGTAAGAGTCGGATATATGCGAAACCTCCAAAATTTGACCGTCGACCGCCGACCGCGGTCAGTCGTCGGCGGTCGGTAGAAACCATGCTAAAAAATATCATATGGACGGTTCTCTCCCGTTATGGTGCTCAAGGCTTGGCGGTTGTTTCAAATATTTTGCTTGCTCGCTACCTCGGCGCGGAAGGCTTCGGAGAGTATGCGCTTGCTTCGGCGATTCTTTTGATCGGTAATGCCTTTACAAATTTCGGCATGGATATGGTTCTTATCCGCAAGTTGTCTGTCACAGATGTGCCATGGCTGCTAACCGACGGGCTGGGTGGGCAATTGTTTTTATCTTTGGTATACAGCGGCGCTGTGCTTTTTATAGGGCAGTTCATTGATATCCCTTTTACTGTGCAGTTTTACACATTGGCGCTTTTTCCGCTTTCGTTCTATTCGATCTTTACCATTGCGGCGCGAGCCCGTGGACAAATAGCAATGTATTCCATTGCACAATTGCTGTCGGCAGTTTTGCAGTTCTTTGCTGTGTCGGTCTTGTGGATGGCGCAGGGAGATCTCTATTTTTTGATCCTTACATTATTACTTGCGCATGTGCTGCTTGCCGTGTGGGCAGGCGGACAATATAAGTTTCGGCTTGAATTCATTTCGTCGGTTCGTTCGTTTGCCTTGTTGAAAGAATGCTTTTCCATGGCAGGGATCGGAACCTTGCGCTTGGTGTATGAAAAACTTCCGGTCACTTTGCTTCCCAGCCTTTCAGGGTTTGCAGGAGCGGGGTTATTTTCTGTCGCTTCGCGTGTCACCGATGCGGGCAAGTTGGGGCATCTTTCTGCATTCACTGCCATGTACCCCGAAATGACCCGCGACGATAATTTTGGCAAACAGCAAAAAGGATTAGCTCCATTGTTGGGTTTTGCCTTCGTGATCTCTGGGTTGATCAATTTCTTCGCCGAACCCCTGGTCCGCTTTTTGTTTGGCGATGAGTTCGCAGAGTCTGTGCTCGCTTTGCAGGTGCTGGCGTGGAGCATCCTGCCGTATGTAGTAGTGACGTACACCTCGCTTGGCTTGGTCGCACTGGGATATGAAAAGCCCGTTTTTCATTCTCTTTTACTTGCCCTCGCAGCACTGTTGCTATTGTTATTTGTTTTGAGCATTCAACTAGGCGGGGTGGGCTCTGCATTGGCAGTTCTTTCTGCTGAAATATTTCATGCTGTGTTGTTGTGGCTTCAATGGAGGAAGTATGTCCTTTCCAAACTTCCCTGATAAATATCAAGGTGAACCTGTCATGCGTCCTGAAGATACGATCTCCATGCGCAAACGCTTTGGTAAATTTCCGAAGGTCGCAGCGCCAGAAGGCATGATTCTGTGTTTGAAGAACGACCTGCCCAAGCAACACCGCTGGCGGATTCCAATTCGGAAGGTTGGCAATATCTTTGGAGAGGTTCACCTCATCCGCGCCTCAGGCGGACGGGTGGGCGTGCTCTCCAATTTTGGCATTGGTGCGCCGGTGACGGCTTCACTGACCGAAGAACTGATCGCCTGGGGCGTGAAGCGCTTTGTGTTGCTTTCATGGGGCGGGGCATTGCAAGCGCAATTGAATGTGGGCGATATTGTGATTCCACAACGAGCCATTCGTGATGAAGGCGTGTCACATCATTATTTGCCCGCAGAAAAATACATCTTTGCTGATGAAACGTTGACCGAACAATTGAAAAAGAATCTGCCAGAGTCCATGCTTGGCGCAACATGGACGACCGATGCGCCTTATCGTGAGACTCGTGAAGAGATCTTGCAATATCAAGCCGAAGGGATTCATGTCGTCGAAATGGAAATTGCGGCGTTGTTTGCGCTTGCAAAAGTGCGCGGCGTGCAGGCGTCTGCTGTGGTGGTGGCAGCAGATAAGCTGGCAAATCTCACTTGGGAGATGCCCAACGATATGAAGCGCATTAACCAATCATTTGAGATTGCGTACCGCGCTGCCATTCAAACCTTGAGCGAGGATGCATGAAATTCGTTTGTCCACGCTGTAAAGGTGAGTTAACGCTTGAAGCGCCAGATCAACTTCGATGTGAGAAAGATGCGCTTGTCTTCCATCAAATTGATGGAGTGTGGCGATTTCTACTTCCAGAGCGCGAATCTCATTTCTCCCGCTTCATTATGGACTATGAGACCGTTCGCCGTTTCGAGGGCAGATTTTCTGCGGACGCTGCTTACTATCGCGCCCTGCCGTTCCAGGATCTAAGCGGGCGTTTCTCGGCAGATTGGAAAATTCGTGCGGCGAGTTTTCGTCTGTTGGAAAAATTTTTGCCGAATAAGTCCACAGTTTTAGATGTAGGCGCGGGCAACGGCTGGCTCTCGAATCGACTGGCGTTGACGGGGCATGAGGTTTGCGCAGTGGACTTGCTCATCAATGCTGAGGATGGCTTGGGTGCGTGGCGAAACTATGAAACCCATTTTGTGCCGGTTCAAGCCGAGTTTTCTCACTTGCCGTTTGAAGATGCTTCTGCTGATGTGGTTCTTTTCAATGCGTCATTGCATTATGCTGAGCATTATGAAGAGACATTGAGTGAAGCACTGCGTGTTCTGCGGCGAAATGGGCTGTTGGTTGTAATGGATTCGCCGGTGTACCACGATGCCGAGTCGGGCAGGCAGATGTTGGCAGAACGCAAGGCAGATTTTTTGACGCGTTATGGTTTTGCATCTGATTCTATTTCCAGCGAAGGTTTTTTAACCCATGACCAGATGCGCGAGTTGGGTCAGCTTTTGGGCGTGGAGTGGCGGCACCATGTGCCAGCGTACGGGCTGAAATGGGCGCTGAAACCGCTCTGGGCGCGGTTAAGAGGCGGAAGAGAGCCCGCTCAATTTGGGCTGTGGCTGGGCAGGCGTTGAAACGCATCGGCTTTTCCTGCGTATATGGAAAAGGCTTTCAAATATCCCTGAAAAGATATACACTATATTTTGAATGAAACAATAGGAGAATTGTTTATGAACAAATCTGGTCGTTCTCAACTTGCTCTTGGCATCATCTTGATCCTGGTCGGCGGCTGGTTTCTGCTCAATCAGACCATGCCCGAATTCCGCAATTTCTTCGAGCCGTACACCGAGTGGCCCGTCAATATGCTTTTGATCGGTGCCGGGATCTTGATCGTCGGCTTGGTAACGGGTTCGCCTGGTTTGGCGGTTCCGGCTGCCATTGTGGCGGGTATTGGCGGAATTTTCTACTATCAGGAATCCACTGGAAACTACAACTCCTGGTCATACATGTGGGCGCTCATTCCGGGTTTCGTTGGGGTGGGTACGATCTTGCAAGGGTTGCTTGGCGAGAACACCGGCGAAAACCTGAAAAAGGGTTTGAACCTGATGGTGGTCAGCGCGGTGCTGTTCCTCGTGTTCGCCGCATTCCTGGGCGGCTGGAACATCCTCGGTGATTTTGGTCCTGCAGTGTTGTTGATCTTGCTCGGGCTTTGGGTGTTGGGCAGCGGTCTATACCGCGCCTATCGCAAGAAGGAATAAAACATGAATCGCAATCAATTATTTTGGGGCAGCGTTTTGATCCTTGTCGGCGGATTGCTGCTTGCCGGGGAAATGGGTATCACCCTTCCCAATGGAAATTCGCTCATGAGCATCTTCTGGCCCCTGCTGCTGATCGGTTTTGGCATTTGGGTCCTGTTGAGTGTGTTCATGCGTGGCACGGTCGAAACAGAAACGGCTAGCGTTGGGCTGCAAGGCGCACGTGAAGCCAGCGTGCAGATCAACCATGGGGCTGGTGAGTTCCGCATCCATGGCGGTGCTTCTGGGGCGGATCTGTTGAACGGCACATTTACGGGCGGGTTGGATCAAAAGTCCAACCTCAGCGGTGAGAAATTGGACGTAAGGCTGCGACCTGAAAAAGACCTTTTCATGTTCCCGGTCTTTGGTCCGCAAAGCCAGCTCGATTGGGATGTCTCTCTCAATGCAACCATCCCAACAGCGTTGGACCTAAATCTCGGTGCGAATAAATCGGTGATCGATTTAAGAGACCTGACTATTACCGATATTAACCTGAAGACTGGTGCAAGCGATACCGTATTGACCTTGCCTGCTCGCGGCCGCCTCCGTGTCAACTGTGAAGTGGGTGCGGCTTCTCTGACCTTGATCGTCCCTGAGGGTGTGGCGGTGCGCGCTCATGCCACCATGGGCGCCGGTGATTTCAACATGGATCGCTCACGCTTTCCAAAAAACGAGTCGCCCGATTTTGAAACCGCACAAAATGCTATTGATCTTCACGTGCAGGGTAGGGCGGCTTCTGTGCGAGTGAAATAGGAGAAGAAGATGATGATGAAACGATTTGATCCCCGTATTGTGATCGGCTTGTTGTTGATCGCCGGCGGCGGACTGGCGCTCGCCCAGACAATGGGATATCTTGAAAACGCATCCAATTATTTTTGGGGCGGCGCTTTTCTGATCGCTGGTTTGGCTTTCCTATCCCTTTTGTTTAGCGGAAATAATTGGTGGGCAGCCATCCCTGGCTTTACGTTGGCGGGTTTGGGCACCCTGATCCTCTTGCCAGAGTCATTGGAAGACCTCGGCGGAGCGATCTTTTTGGGCAGCATCGCGCTTGCTTTTTGGTACGTTTACCTCACCGATCGTAATGGACGTTGGTGGGCGATCATCCCAGGCGGCGTGCTGACGGCACTCTCCTTGTTGATCTTCACGTCTGCCTACTTTGACGAATATTCAGGCGCGATCGTCCTCGGCGGCATTGGGCTGACCTTCTTCGTCGTTTATCTTACCAACATGGCTGAGCGTTGGTGGGGGCTGATCCCTGGTGGTGTGCTTACGACCTTGGCAGTGATGACAGTTGCCGCTGAACGCTTCGGTGAATTTCAGACCGCAGGGTTTTTCTTCATGGGACTGTCATTGACCTTTCTTCTCGTTGCTGTACTTGCAGGTATGAAGTGGGCATATTGGCCCGCCGGTGCGCTTGGTGTAATGGGGTTGCTTGGGTTGGGCTCCCTGTTAAATTTAGCAAACTATTTTTGGGCAGTTGCACTGATCGCCATTGGCGGGTTTCTCATTGTCCGCTACTTTAGCCAGCGCGCATAAAAAACTTTCTAAAGAAAACCGCCTCTGCGATCATCGCAGAGGCGGTTGTGATTAATTTCCTGCCTTTACATGGATTTCAGGGAAGAACTGGTGTACTGTCCCTTCGACCCAGCCGTGCAGAGTGGAGGGCAGTAAAGGACAGTTGAGGCATGCCCCGCCCAATTGCACGATAAGCTCATTACCTTGGAGCGAAACGAATTCAACCGTCCCGCCGTGGAACTGTTCAATATACGCGCTTAAATTTTCAAGAAGGTGACGTACCTGACTTTCACGCGACAGTACTTCTGGAGCGGCCATCGTTACATCCTTTCCTGATTAAAAAGCGGCTGAATCTGCTTGTGGGCGTTCTGCCAACGCGGTGAAACATTGAGAGCCAGCCGGTCGATGAGAACCCTGCCAGTGTCTGGGTATTTCGTCAACAGGTTCTGCAAGTGACCTCTATCAATACGAATGGATTCTAACTCCGTTTCGCTGACCACGCTGGAGGAATATTTGTTGCCACCCACCACAGCCGACCACCCAAAGACATCCCCATCCTTGATTCGTGTCAGAATGATCCGCGGTCCATCGTATGGTTTATAACTGATGATCGCCCTGCCCTTTAAGATCAGATATAAATGATAAGACGGCTCTCCCTGCTCAAAGATCACCGTGCCAGGTGAACACTTAAATGTTTCAAACGCCGACATTAACATTGAGTTTTGTTCGGCGCTCAGGTCTTCAAAAACAGGGATGCGTGGTAAAGAGTCCAACATTTTAGTTATATTAATCAAGCCATCGGCATGTTTCCAGTATCATCCTTCCTAAATTGAATGACATTTATCCCAATTTTATTGCCTATCAATTATCGTACGGTATACTTTGTGAAGAAACTAATTTGCAAAATATGAACGAAACCTATACTCCACCTTCTGCTGGGCGCATGATCGCCTTGCTTATGATCGGATTCGGGCTCCTCGCCCTGGGAATCTCTTTCATGCTTCTGACAGACCCCTATACCTTCGCCTCTACTCAGGACTTTTCAACGGTTCCTGTTCAAGTGGATTTCCCTGCGCCCGAGCTGAATCTCACTACTTTGAACGGCGACCCAGCCTCACTTTCAGATTATCTTGGGCAGGTGGTGCTCGTTAACCTATGGGCAACCTGGTGCCCGCCCTGCCGCGAAGAGATGCCAACCTTAAAAGCCTTCCATGAAAAATACCAATCGGAAGGCTTTGTCTTGATCGCCATCTCTCAGGGTGAGACGCGTGATATTGTCCTTCCATTTATTAATGAATTTGATCTTACCTTTCCCATCTGGCTTGATACGGGCAGTCAGGCGGGGCGTAGTTTTAATACGATGAACCTGCCGAGTTCCTATGTGATCGATAGAAATGGGCGAGTCCGCCTGATGTGGATCGGCGGCATCTCGAAACGGAATCTTGAAAAATTTGTTCCCGATGTGATCAAAGAATAAATCTGATAGTGTTTTATATTGAGTCGCCAATGTAATACCGCCGACGGCAGACCGTAGTCTGCCGTCGTTTTTAAAGCTAGTTAGGCGTAAATTCAATTATGGATAATTGCCATTGATGGCAGTATAGGCATCACCGCAATCACAGGCGATAACAGTCAACCCGCCTTTGGTGAGTGTGCCTTGATACGCACTCGAACCCGCATGCGGAGTCCATCCGCTGAGGATAAAAGGTAGTGCGCTGTCGGCAGGGATCCATTCGCCGTTGTATTTGCGTGCAATGTGGACGTGTGTCCCAGTGGAACGCCCGCCTTCGCAAGATGGATACCCGATCAAGTCGCCTGCTTTTAGGTCTGAGCCAAGAGGGGCGCGCTGCTCAGTGGCAAGATGCAAGTAGAAGATGACCCAGCCTGTGCGTTCGTCGCCGTCTCGGTCTAGGTCGAGAGCCAACCCATCTTTGCTTGAACGTACAACCAGTCCGTCGGCAACAGCGGTAGCAAAGTTTTCGAACTTGGCAGGCACACAGCCCGATTTTTCGGAGGGAGGCGCGAAGTCTAGTGCAGAGAAGGGCTCACCCGTGCCCCAGCCTGTATGCGGTCCGCCGGTATAGTTCCAGGTTTGAGAAGCGGGGAAAGGCAGAAGCAATTCAGGCTGTTGTAAACTGCCGGGCATCAATTCAAAAGAGTCCAGCCATGGGTCGCCGAAGTAGGTCGTATAGGTTTTGTATAACCCATCCGGGCTGATGGCGCGGTTGAATTCTTCGCCAGTGAACATGCGTGAATAATAATATTGAAGCGCAGCCGAGCCTGCGTTTTGCCACGGGTCAGGGCGAATCAAATTTCCAGCCGCATCTTCGAACTCGGTCAATGTGCCGATGCGCCAGCCGTAGTAGCCGTTGTTGAGCGTATTCGCGGCAAGGACGATCTGCAAATAAGGTGACTCCCAAAATGGGCGGATGAGCCCAAGCAGATTTCTTCGCACAGGAATCTCTTCCAATGTGAGCGCACCGCCCTGATATTCAAGGATCGCCAGGATCAAGCGTGGATTAAGGCTGTAATTGACGGCGGCATAGTCCACTAGCTCTGCGCCTGATTTCCATTCGCCTCCAACATATGCCCGATAATTTTTCAGCCAGCCAGGCTGCGATGCCACAAAAGCAGCTGTGCTGAATCCGCTGCCGGTGGGGCTGTTTACAAAGGCGTGGTCTGGGAGGATCTGGAAGGTGCTGCCCCATAAAGCGCGATAGTAGATCGGCATCTTAATGGGCATGCCCGGCGGCATGGTGGTCGCTTCGCGCGGAATAAATGTGTTGGCAGCAAGGATTTCGTCAACACTGGTATTGAAGCGCAAAGCAAGTGCGGGCAGAGTATCGCCAGTTTGGGCGGTATAGTCCACTAACTCGCCGGGGGCGTATGATGGGCGGCTTGGCAAAGGTGTGGAGATCGATGCGGAGTTTTCTTTTGGTGCCTGAGCTGGTGCAGTATCGAGAGGTGATGTATTTGACTTGGATGAACAGGAAGAAAGCAATAGGACCGTGATAGAAAGATGAGTTAATATACTATTTAATTTTGATTTTTTCTTTTTCATTTGATATTACGGATTGGATTGGTGGGCTTATTCATCTTTTTCACGGATGATATTCGACCATGCTTGACCGAGTAAATCGGAAGTGACTACTTGATCACCATTGACGAGTTGTCCTTTATAGGGTTCGTCTCCGGCGACAACGCGCCAGCCACTCATCACAAAGGGAATCGGACCATCGGCAGTGACCCATTCTCCGTTGAATTTTCGTGCAAAATGCAAATGGGTTCCTGTGGATACACCGCCTTCACAGGAGGCATGCCCAATACGATCATTCGTTTCAAGGTAGGTTCCTGCCGGCACACGGTCTTTTGTGGCAAGGTGCAGGTAGAGCAGGTTCCAGCCGGTTTGCTCGTATCCATCGCCATCGAGATCTATCATAACGATACCATTGCCTGATCGAACGACCAAGCCTGGTGCAGAAGCGACCACCCAGGCATCATTTGGTATACAGCCTGTTTTTGCCGCTGCCGGTGCAAAATCGATGGCGGAGAATATGCTATGCGACTGACCATAAATATTTGGGTTGATCTGCCCCCAGCCATTATGCGGACCACCAGTGAAACTCCATTTGGCGCCCGGCTCGAAGGGCAACACAAGTGGAGGTTGATTCAACCCCGGCGGAAAGATGGGACCGATCAGATTGGCTCTAGCCCACGGGTCGCCGAACATCTCTTTGTAGACAGCAGAGAAACCTGAATCGGGGTTGATGATCTGCGACCATTGCGATTCGCTGTGAAGTTTGGAGAACAGATATTGAATGGCAACTGTGCCGGCATTGAGGCGTGGGTCGAAGCGCAGTTGTGTGCCTTCGGGGAATTCGAGATGTGTGAGTGTGCCTGCCCGCCAGCCATAATATGCAATGGACATGGTGTTGATCGCCCAGGTCATTTGCACGCTCATGCCTTTGTAACGATAATCGTTGAACCCCATCGGGAAATCTGTGTGCAAGAGGTCGATGGGTTGTCCGCGCACCCAGCGGGCTTCGTATTCGAGCAAGGCGAGTAACAACCGCGGGTTGACCGAGTTCTCGATGGCGAGCCGGTCTATGGCTTCATACCCTTCGACCCAGCCAGCGGAACCAAGATAGTCGCGGAAGCTGCTTAGGTAACCGTTCTGTGATTCGACGAAGACTTGCGTGTCAAAATCCAGCGCGGTGGCTGAATTGACAAATTCGGCATCTGGCAAAAGTTGGATGTTGGGTGTGGTGGCTTCGTTGATGCGGTTCGGGATGATGAGCAGAGTGCCCGGCTCAATAAGGGTGGTCTTGGTCAGGTCAGCATCGGAGACGATCTCGGATTCGATGACATTAAAACGTGCCGCAATAGCAGCCAGCATGTCACCGCTTTGAGCATAGTAAAGGAAGGGAGCGGCATCATTGAGCGGTGCCGGGGTTCGGCTGGGAGCCGTTGGCGTTTTGGAGTTTTCTGTGGGCGAAGGCTCGGGTGTGACCGCATTGTTCGTTTCGATGAATGGAGGGATGGTCGAGGTGGGGAAAATGATCGGGTCGGTCTGACCAGCAAACGGGTCCGCTTGAGGCGTAGTTTGGGTGACGTACGGGGTTGGGGTGGAGGCGACTCCCCAAATGGAAGGGGAAGTCCCACAGGCGGAAATCGTCAGTGTGACTGCGATGGTAACAGCAAGGATGCGTTGCATAATTGGAATGAATTATAACCAGATACGTTAATGGGATGTGAGTTAAGTGGTGGTTCGAAAGGTTCTGTCGGGGGCTTAGCCCTCGACAGAGCGACTACGAGATATATATTTATTTTTGACCGATTCGTTAGCGGGTGACGAGGTTCGCTTCGGATGCGCCGTCAACGGCTTCGATGCTGATCGCGCCGCGGGTGAGGTAGCCGTCGTATTCGACGTTGCTGCCGCTGGAAACCCATCCATCGAGATTGAAGGGCAGCGCGCCATCGGCGGCGATCCATTCGCCATTGTATTTGCGCGCCACGTGGACGTGTGTGGCATTTGAGAAACCGCCCTCGCAAGATGGATGCCCGACGCGTTCGTTTCGAAAGAGATATTCACCGGGTGTTGTGCGTTCGGCTGCTCCGACATGCATATAAAGGATGACCCAGCCAGTTTGTTCGTAGCCATCGTTATCCAAATCTTGAATGACGGAGCCGATGCCGGTGCGAGTGATGAGTCCGTCTGCCATGGCGGTGACCCAGTAGGTACTGGCGAGACAACTGCCGGGGTTATCTTGCGGCGCAAAATCGAGCGCGCCCCATGCAGAGCCTGAATCCCAGCCGCCATGCGGTCCGCCGGTGAAGTACCAACTTTCTCCTTGAGCATAAGGCAGGGACATTGTTGGCTGAGCTAAACCGGGTGGGATCAACGGCTCGACTGCGCGGCTGAAGGGGTTATCGAAGAATACGTAGTAGGTAACGATCACACCCGTTTCGCTGGTATCGAGCTGCCATGCGTCGTAGCCATCCAGTTCGGAGAAGAAATATTGGATGGCGGCTGTTCCGGCGTTGATGGTTGGGTCCATGGGGATGACCTGACCATCAGCAAGTACGAGCGTGGAGATGGCATTCGCCTTCCAAAGATAATAGCCCATGTTAAGTGTATTTGCCGCCCACACGGTCTGACGGTATAAACCTGCTCGAGCGGGGTCGAAATATCCCATAGGGTATTCCGTGTTGGATGGGATGGGGTTGGTCACCCAGCCGCTTTGATATTCAAGCAAGGCAAGCAGCAGGCGCGGGTTGACAGAGTAATTGAAAGAAACGGCTTCAATAATATCCGCGCCGTTGAGCAGGGTGCCGTTTACATCTTGTGTGTACTGGTTGAGATAGCCGTTCTGACTCGCAATAAAATCTCGCAAGTTGAAATCGATGGCAGCAGGTCCGTGGACGAGTTCGGAGTCGGGAATGATCTTGAGCGCGGAACCCGAACCAATGGGTTCGACTGCGGGGATCAGGAGGGTGACGCCGACTTCAAGCGAATTGGGGTCGCTGATATTGTTGGCATCCAACAAGGCTTGCAGGCTGATGTTATATCGCTGGGCGATGCTTCCCAATGTGTCGCCAGGTTGAACGATGTATTGATCCGCATCCTGCCGTGGGGTGGGCAGGATTTTTGCAGTGTCAGGCGTGGGTGAACTCGATATGGCTTGATTCTGTAACCCGAATAAAGCTGAGATGCTTAATGGCACACGCGTCGGTGTGGGTGGACGTGTAGAAGTGGGAGAAGGTGTTAATGTTTCAGGGACGACGGGCGTTGTTGCAATGGCTGGGTTGCTATTGGCAATGGGAGTATTTCCGCTGGCAGAAATGAACGGATCGTAGGTTGGGAAGGTAGCCGGTTCTTCGATACTGCGCGTGCAGGAAACGAGCAGGCTGGCAAGCAGCACCGCCGAGGTGATTTTGGAAAAGGACATGGACGTGATTTTACCAAAGGACACAGGTTATAAACAAAAAGAGGCGCAGCAAATGCGCCTCTTTTTAGAATTTAATTTTTACGACTGAAACCCAGACCCCATGATGTAATTCTCCAGCCCGCGGATCTCGCTTTCCTTGATCTCAATTGCAGCCACCATCACGTCGCGCATCGAGACGAGTCCTACAAAATGTTCACCTTCCACCACGGGCAAGTGACGGATCTTGTACTGCTTCATCAGTCCCATGCACTGTTCAACGGTCGTTTCCATGGTCACATTGATCATCTTGGGCGTCATCACATCTTTGATTTTGGTGTCTTTGGCAACCCGCCCCAATGCCTCGCCTTTATACAAATAGTCGCGTTCTGTATAAATACCGACGATCTTTCCATTTTCCGTCACCAGCACGGCGCCGATATGCGCTTCCGCCATCACTTTGATCGCATCCAATACGGTTTGTGAGGCTTCGACGGAATAATTGGTTGCAAACTCTTTGTCTTCCAAAAGTTTTCGGACAGTGGTCATGAGATACGTCTCCTTGCAATCTTTTTATCATATGGGAATCAAAACGTCACACGGAGAACATCCTGTTCTCTCATGACGTTTGTCCCTTTAATATCAGCAGATTCTTGGAAGCATTTCGCCAGCCAGCATATCCACTACGCGGGTACTGCCTAAAACGGTTTTGAGGAGCACACGTCCCTTTGGCTCTGCTATCACTTCCCCGATGACCACCGCGCCTTCGCCATATCTCGTGGATTTCATCACCGCCAAAACCTTCTCCGCCTCTTCCTTCGGGACAATTGCTACTAACTTCCCTTCATTCGCCACGTAAAGCGGATCGAACCCAAGCATCTCGCAAGCCGCGTTGACTTCTGGGTGGACGGGAATGGTTTCTTCCTTCAACAGAATACCCACATTGGATTGACTTGCAATCTCATTCAAGGTTGTCGCCAAGCCACCACGAGTCGGGTCACGCAACACACGGACATTCGGACTCGCATCCAACATCGCGGCGATCAGATGATTCAACGGTGCGACATCGCTCTGCAAACCGGACTCAAATCCTAACTCACCACGCGCGCCGAGAACCGCAATGCCGTGATCACCAATCGTGCCAGAGAGAATGACTACATCGCCCGGCTTCGCATTCGCTCCGCTGACGTTCACATCCGCACGCACCACACCGACTCCCGCAGTGGTGATATACATTCCGTCCGCTTTGCCTTTTTGGACGACCTTTGTATCGCCCGCCACGATTTGCACGCCTGCTTCTTCCGCCGCCGCCCGCATGGATTCCACCACACGTTTGAGCGTCTCCATCGGTAAGCCTTCTTCGAGGATAAATCCCGCCGTGAGATACAAGGGCTTCGCGCCGAGCATCGCCACGTCATTCACAGTGCCGCACACGGCTAATTTGCCGATGTCACCGCCGGGGAAGAAAAGAGGTGAGACAACATGTGAGTCTGTGCTGATAGACAGTTTCTGTCGCAGTCCCGGCTCCACCAACGCCGCATCATCCCCCGCATTCAATGCCGTATTCTGAAACGCAGACACAAATGCCTTCTGAATCAACTGATGACTCATCCGTCCACCCGCGCCGTGTCCCATCACAATTTGTTCATTGTGAGTGAGCGGTGGAGCACATACCGCGCCTTCGATGTTTACTGTTTCGTCATTCATAAAACCTCTTTCAGAGTAAATAGGGAATGGAACATCGTGAATAGTAAACCGACCTACTATTCACGATTACCTATTCACCTATCACTTCGCTCGTCACTCTTCCATACCGATAATACGCCGCGCACGCCCCCTCAGACGAAACCATCGTCGCGCCAAGCGGATTTTCAGGCGTACATTCTTTCCCAAACGCCGGGCAATGATGCGGCTTCTTAAGCCCTTGTAAAATCTGACCCGCAATACAAAGCGGAGATTCTTCCGCGTGCAAAGATTCCACATCAAAGCGTTTTTCGGCATTGAACTCATCGAACTCCGGGCGCAAGCCCCAGCCACTCATGGGAATCATGCCAATGCCGCGCCATTTGCGGTCACATTCCATAAATACTTTATTGATCGCATCCTGCGCAGGCTTCAAGCCTTCAAAAGTCACCGCGCGTTGATAGGCATTGGCAACTTCCACTTTGCCTTCTTCGAGCAATTGCACGGTCTTCAAAATTCCCTGTACAAGGTCAAGCGGTTCGAAACCAGTGACCACCATCGGGATGCAAAACTTCTCCACCAATGGCGGATACTCGTGATAACCCATCACCGCATTGACATGCCCCGCCAGCAAAAATCCCTGCACGCGGTTGTGTGGCGAACTGAGAATTGCATCAATGGCAGGCGGCACGCGTACATGCGAAACCAATATTGAAAAATTTTTCAAGCCAAGTCGCTGTGCTTGCAGCACGCTCATCACGTTTGGTGGTGCAGTCGTTTCAAAACCAATTGCAAAGAATACAACTTGTTTATCAGGATTCTTTTCTGCCAGCGTCACCGCATCGAGCGGAGAATAGACCACGCGTACATCGCCGCCTTGCGCTTTGACAGAGAACAAGTCACGACTCGAGCCGGGCACGCGCAGCATGTCTCCATATGAGCAGAAGATCACATCAGGTCGTGCAGCAATCGACAACGCCTTGTCAATCAGTTCCAGCGGAGTCACACAGACCGGGCACCCAGGACCATGCACCAGTTCGATCTGAGGCGGAAGCAATTGGTCAATGCCATGACGCACAATTGAATGCGTCTGCCCGCCGCAGATTTCCATCAACGTCCACGGGCGCGTCACGGTGCGGCGGATCTCTTCGATCACGCCCTTCACCAAGTCCGCGTCGCGATATTCACTCACATATTTCATGGCGCTTCTTTTCCCAACTCTTCTTCCAACGAGCCCATCT
>JAFLCF010000106.1 GCA_017303735.1 Anaerolineae bacterium | reverse complement strand
CCACTACCAGTTTGACAAAAGGATGATCCGGATCGGTCCGCGCCGCAGGCTCGCCACCGAGGAATTTGATCTCGATGTCGCTGAAGCCTTCGGCATCCAGATGGGCGCGCAGCTTTTTCATAATGTCATCTGGCATTTGGTTGGGCACCAGGCGAAAGTCCACTTTGGCAGAGGCAAACGCAGGTTGAACGGTTTTTGAGCCGGGTCCCTGATATCCACTTGTGAGCCCACAGATCGTGCAGGTCGGCGTGAATACTTCTTCGACCTTTAGTTCCATGCCGCCTTTCAAGCCTTTGATAAATTCTTTTACACCAAATCGCTCTTTGTACTCTTCTTCGAGGTCGGGCAGCTTTTCCATGTACTCACGGTCGCGGTCAGACGGGGCGACAATGTTGTCGTAAAAGCCGGGGATGCGAATGCGCTCATCCTCACCTTTGAGCGAATTCAAAGCCCAGACAAGCCTCCACGCGGCATTGGGGAAAATACTACCTCCAAGCCCAGAGTGAACATCGGTTCCCAACGAGGTGACAGATAGCTCCACATAAAAAATTCCGCGCAGCCCAAGGTACTGCTGTGGGCGTCCGCGATGGTCTACGCCACCGAATTCCCAAATGCATGCATCGGCTTTGAGGCGTTCGGTATTCTTGGAGATAAAGTCGTGTAGGTGTACACTGGCGGTCTCTTCTTCACCTTCGATAATGAATTTGATCGTGCAAGGCAGTTCACCGTCTTCATCAAGAATGGCATCAATGGCATGCAAGCGTGAAGTAAGGTGACCTTTATCGTCGCTTACGCCGCGTCCATACATAATGCCATCTCGAATTTCAGGTTCAAATGGCGGGCTGTCCCATAATTCCAATGGCTCCGGCGGTTGGACGTCGTAATGGTTATAAATGAGGATGGTCTTGTCAGATTTGCCTTTTCGTTCGGCGAACACCACAGGCGCGCCATCTGTTGCCATGATCTCTGCCGTGAAACCACGTTTTTCCAGCATGTCTTTTACGATCTGGGCACATTCTTTCAAACCGAGATTCTGTGCACTGATACTGGGTTGGGCAACATATATTTTGAGTTCATCCAAACTTTTGTTCAAGTTCTTGTCAATGTACGCATCGAGCTTGTCGTAGGTACTCATGAGTTGCTCCTTGTAAAAATAATATAACCTGACAAGTTAATAAAACCTGTCAGGTCTTTTTCATTCGTAAAACCTTGCGATCCAGTCAATGGAATAGGCACCTGCAAAAGCAAACAATGCCATCTTGATCGTCTGCCCGACCCAGCATGCCAGCATGAATTGCCAGACCGGTATTTTCGCGATCCCGGCGGCTATCCCTGCCATGTCAAAAAAGGGATTGGGAATTGCCGAAAGCACAAGAATGACCCAGGCACCATACTTTTGCACCCAAGGCAGGATGCGATTGTAAATCTTGGTGTTTTCCACTGCCGATTGCCCGCCGTAGCCAGCGAGATAGCCCGTCAGTTCGCCAAGTGTTCCGCCAACCCCGGCAGCCAATGCTACACCCAGCGGATTCAAGACGCCACCCATGGCAAAGATAACCGCCACACCTGGGGCAGGCAAAATGACTGTTGCATTGGCGATCAGCATGATCAGGAACGCGCCAAAATAACCCAGTTCCGCAAAATCCTCCACCCGGTCACGGATGCTGTAAACATACACCGTGATACCGATGACAGCCAGCACCGCAAGGACGCGCGAAATGAAAGTTAAAGTTTTATTTTCCGGTTTTGAAGCTGGCGGGTCTATAGGCTGAACTTCAAGCGTTACTTCTTCCTTCTTCTTTCGTCCGCTTGCCTTCTTTACAGTCTGTGAACCTTTAGACCTGCCAGCCTTTGAACCTTTTTTTGCCGGGCTAGCTTTCTTCGATGGTGACACGGATGATCTTTACAGCCGGAGCATTGACCTTCATCGGGTCACGCTCAGGAATCGACATCAACACATCTTCACCTTCCACAACCTGACCAAACACCGTATGTCGATTATCAAGGTGGGGAGTCGGTCCGTGGGTGATGAAGAACTGCGAGCCGTTCGTGCCGGGTCCGGCATTCGCCATCGAAAGAATGCCGCGTTTGTTATGCTTCAAGCTTGGGTGAAACTCATCCTGAAATTTATACCCGGGTCCGCCGCGTCCGGTGCCGGTCGGGTCGCCGCCCTGTGCCATAAAGTTTCCAATCACACGGTGAAAAATAACACCGTCATAATATCCCTCGCGTGAAAGGAACACAAAATTATTCACAGTCACAGGGGCTTTATCGGCAAACAGTTCGATTACCATCGTGCCATTATCGGTTTCCATGCGGGCGCGATAATTCTTTTTGGGGTCGATCTGCATTGCTGGGGGCGTGCTCCATTGTTTTGCCATAGTTCTCTCCTTGAGTTGTTGAAATGATAATTCTATTTGAGCAGCAATTCGATTCTTGCTGTAACCATATCCAGAGCGGCGACATTGTGTCCGCCTTCTGGGATAATGACATCTGCATAACGCTTGGAAGGTTCTACGAACTCCAGGTGCATCGGTCGCACGGTGGCGTAATATTGGTCGATCACCGATTGAGTGGATCGTCCGCGTTCGGTGATGTCGCGGTGCAGACGACGGATGAAGCGAATATCTGCGTCGGCATCCACAAAAAGTTTCACATCGAATAACTTCCGCAGCTCCGGTTCTACATAAAGCAGAATCCCTTCGACAAGGATCACATTACTCGGTTGGATCGTAAACGTCTCTGATTTTCGAGTGTCATTCGAAAAATCGTAAATGGGAACTTGCACGGGTTTAAACTCTCGCAACGCAATAACATGCTCGATCAACAATTCCGTCTCCAATGCATTTGGGTGGTCAAAATTCACCTCGGAATGCTGTGTGGATGAAAGCATGCTTAAGTCTTTGTAATACGAGTCGTGTTGAAGATATGCAATTCGATCTGCTCCCACTCTTCGCAAGATTTCCTGTGCAACCGTCGTTTTCCCCGAGCCTGACCCGCCTGCAATTCCAATAATCAATGGGATTTTCTGCATCATGAATGGGATTATACCCGCCACAGTCATCGGGATGCAAACAAAACGGCTCCAGCCAAAGCCGGAGCCTGTTTGCTGCAAGTTAAGCGTTACTTACTCTGGAACATTCTCGTCAACGCATTCCATATTGGGCACCGGTCATAGATCCCCAAAAAGGCAAGGATGCCGCCGATGCCTGCCACCAACCAGCTGCCAGTTGATACGCCGACTGTAATGAATAACGCCCCTGCACCAAGCCTTAGCATACGGTCGAACTGTGTCATGGGAATTTTTACTTCCTTGCCCTGTGCAAGTGCATCGAACACAGCCCTGTACCCAGCTTCATTTTGCGCCCCTGTCAGACGTGCCACCTCTTTGCCATTTTGGAACGCGATCACAGTCGGTATGCCAAAGATGCGGTACTGTTCCAGTACCTCGCGAGACTGATCCGCATTGATCGGAAGGAAGTCCACTTCGTCTGCAAACTCTTTGCCCAATTTATCTAAAATGGGTTTTGTCATCATGCACGGACCGCACCATGGTGCCCAAAAATCGACAAAAAGTGGTCTTCCAGATTCAAGTTTCTGTTGAAATTCTTGTTTATTCATGGTTAAACGTAAAGCGGACGATCTCTCGCCCGCTTTCGTTATTATCCTTAGCCTTTATAAGTACTGAGCTTGAAAGGCGCATAAAGCGGGCAGAATGCGATCACTGCGGTCAGAGTGAATACACCAGCAAGAACGAGCAGAACGATGCCGAGTGTGCCGGTGACGATTCCGCCAAAATACAAATAGGCGAAAAGGGCAGAAATCAAGACACGGACGATGCGATCGATATTAGACATATTGCGTTTCATTTGAAAATCTCCTTGAGTAGTTTGAATTGATGTTGTTAGTATAGGAGACTTCCGATTTTCTGTCTGTGACAATGTCACATAACCGAGCGGGTTTTTAATAGCTCAAAATCGAGAATTTCAATGACCCCTCGCCCCGACTGTACGCTGCCTTCGCTGATGAAATCCTCAAGCAGGCGGCTGACCACCTCACGTGAGCTGCCTAACTCTGCGGCAATTTCTTGATGCGTGATACGAATAGGGTTTGCCTCTTGCCCCTTTTTGATCAGAAACTTTGCCACCCGGCGATCCATTCGTTGAAATACCACTTCATCGACAACTGCCATAACGGTGGATAAGCGTTGAGATAATAAATCGAAAACAAAATCACGCCACAGATCATACTTCTTTACCCAGTCTCGAAATACATCTGCAGGGATCATCACAGCTTCGGCATCCTGTTCTATCGTAGCGATAGCTGGGAACGTGTTCCTGCTCAAGATCGCATTTGCAGTAAGCACGCAAGAGGAGCCATTTCCAAATCGATATAAGGTGATCTCCCGCCCAGTCTCACCAATCTTATATACGCGTACGCCCCCTGATATCAAGAGGGCAATCGCTTCCACTCGGTCACCTTCCAGAAAGACATCATGCCCAGCTGGAATGTGCGCAAGAAACGCAGACCGTTTGAATTCATTTATGAACTCTTGATCTGCGTTTCTTAGAAAAGGCATCGTTTGTACGATGCCTTTAAATTGCTTGTCGTCTATCATTAATTAATCGTGAATATAAGCAAGCCCTACCGTACCCGGACCGGCATGCGTCCCAACGACTGGGCTGACCTCGGTGAAAACCGTTTCTACAGGAGAAAGCTGCACCGCGGCGCGATCCAACAGGCTTTTTGCATCATCAGCAGAGTTTGCATGCAAAGTAGCCAGGCGGACGTTCGACTTTCCTTTGACCTGTTCTGCAACCAGTTCAAGAACACGGTCATGTGCCTTGCTCTTGGTGCGGATGCGTTCAACGCCTTCCACTTTACCTTCCTTGACGGCGAGGATTGGCTTGAGGTTTAAGGCAGAACCAATAAAACGCTGTGCGCCGCCAATACGTCCGCCGCGGTGCAGGAACTCAAGGGTATCGACTGCAAAGAAAACGCCGGAGCGTTGGTGGGCGTTTTCTGCTTGTGCTGCAACCTCTTCAATACTTGCACCTGCTTCCGCAGCGCGGGCGGCTGCCAGTGCCTGAAAACCAAGCCCCATCGCCGTGGACTGGCTGTCAATAAGCCTTACTTTTTCGCCTGCACTGCCCATCATCTCTTTGCCTTGAATGGCAGACTGAAGTGTGCCTGAAAGCTTGGAAGAAATAAAAATACCCAAAACAGATAATCCCTTATCCACTAATCCTTGGAATATCTCCTGCATGGTGGCAGGAGATACTTGTGAAGTAGAAGGCATCACTTTGGCGGTCTTTAAGCGGCTGTAGAACTCGGTCGGCTGAATATCGATCCCATCACGATAGGTCTGGTTATCCCAAATAAGAACTTGGGGGGCAACGGTAATTCCATGTTTTTGAATAATATCTGAAGGGATATATGAAGTGCTATCTGTAACAATGGCAAACTTGGACATGTGTGTTCCTCCGAGGCGTAAAATTTATCCCCCATTTTACCCTCTTTACAAAAAAACTTTCCACAAAACTGAGATTCGCCCTCATGGTATAATTGCGCGGAAGTTTGGATAAAAATAAAGCAGTACACAGGAGCCGATTTTGGCCTTCAACCCAATTAACTGGCTGTTAGGCCTTTTTTCACTGGATATCGCCATTGACCTTGGCACCGCCAATACCCTTGTTCATGTTCGAGGCAAGGGAATTGTAATTAACGAACCATCCTGGGTAACGGTTGATAAGAAACTTCGTCAACCGCTTGCGATCGGTCTCGAAGCCAAGGAAATGGTTGGACGAACTCCCGCCAATGTGGTGGTGGTGCGTCCCATTCGTGATGGGGTCATTGCTGAATTTGACGTTACTCGAGTGATGCTGGAATATTTTATTGGCAAAGTTCACGAACAAAGCGTCGTTCCACTTCCACGTCCGCGAGTGATCGTGGGTCTGCCTACGGGTGTAACCGAAGTGGAAAAGCGTGCCGTCTATGATGCGGTGATGGCGTCAGGGGCGCGCCAAGCTATGTTGATCGAAGAACCCATTGCGGCGGCGATCGGAGCCGGTCTTCCCATCGGTGAAGTCCGCGGTTCAATGGTTGTAGATATCGGCGGCGGCACGACCGAAGTGGCGGTCATGTCAACGGGTGGTGTAGTGGTATCTCGTTCATTGCGTGTTGCTGGCGACGAAATGGATCAGGATGTGGTGCAGTATTTGCGTAATAAATACAACCTGTTGATCGGCACCGGCATCGCCGAACAGATCAAATGGCAGATCGGGTCCGCCTATCCTTTACAGCCTGAAAAAACCATGGAAGTGCGCGGCAGGAATTTGGTGACCGGGCTGCCTGAAACAGTTGAAGTTTCGTCTGTTGAAATTCGAGAGGCGCTTGCCGGTTCTGTACAGGTTATCATTGATACTGTACGTGATGCCCTTGATGAAATCCCGCCTGAGATCGTTTCAGACTTGATGGATATTGGTATTTGTCTTGCCGGTGGCGGCGCTTTGCTACAAGGATTGGCAGAACGCCTGACCGATGAATTAAAATTACGCGTGTGGGTTGCAGAAGACCCGCTTACCTGTGTTGCGCGCGGCGCAGCGACAGTATTTGATGATCTTGAGAGTCTTCCGCGATACCTGATCGGACTTGAACGCGGAAGTACGCGTCATCTATAGGATATTTCTGAACAGCCTTTGGATAAGAGGCTGAATATAAAATGAACTCCCGTTCCTTACAAACAACGATAATATTCCTGGTGGTGGGGGGCATCCTTGTGCTTGCTTTTAGCGGCGCATTGGGATCTGCATCCAGAGGAATGAACTCCATTCTTGTCGATGTCCAAACCTGGATATCAACCCGCTTCCTCGGCTTTCAGGATTTTGTCACTGCGCCTCGCGACATCGTCACCTTGCGCGCACGCAATGCCGAGTTAGAGGCGCAAGTCTCCCAGTTACAAGCCCAGCTTATCGAACTGCAACAACGTGTTAATGAAACCGAGATCCTTGCCGCTCTCGTTGATTTTTCACGGTCCAACCCTGAAAGCACATATAAAGCGGCATCCGTGATCGGGCGTGACCCCAGTCCCTTCCTTCATTACATTATCATCAATCGCGGTTCCAACGACGATATCCGGCGCGGTATGCCAGTTGTGACCAATCAAGGCTTGGTGGGTCGCATTGATGCGGTCATTGCCGACGCCGCCCGCGTTCAACTTATCACTGATCCGGGCTCATCCGTCAATGTCTACCTACAAAATGCAGATACCAATGCGGTCTTGTACGGCTCGGTCACTGGGGATATATCGCTTGATTTGATCTCGCAGAATGTAACTGTCGAATCTGGGGATTTGATCCTCACCTCAGGCTTGGGCGGGGGATACCCTGCCGACCTCATCATCGGACAAGTCATCACGGTTCAATCTCTCGAATTTGAATTGTTCCAACAAGCGACGGTTCAAGCCGCCGTTGACTTTTCTCGTCTTGAGATCGTCCTGGTCATTACCAACTTCCGCCCCGTGAACATTGCTCCGCTCGAACCGGTCGTTACCCCCTCCCCATAATTAACATGCGAAATTTAATTGCATTCCCGCTTTTAGGGCTGGCTGTGATCTTGCAATCTTCTGTAGTCAGTCAGGTTCAACTTCTTTCCGGCTACGCCGATCTGCCGCTGGTTCTGCTTGCAGCATGGGCATTACAGGATAGGGTTGATTCCTCATGGCATTGGGGAATAGTGACTTGTTTTTTTGTGGGATTCATATCCCGTCTACCTTTACCGGTTGTATTTGCAGGGTATCTTGGAGTCTTATTCCTGGCTCGAATTCTTCAACGGCGTGTCTGGCAGGCGCCCCTGCTCGCCATGTTTAGTGTCGTTTTTTTTGGTACCCTTTTCTTTCAAATCCTAACATATAGTGTTCTTGGCTTTTTGGGCACTCCATTCGCATTGGAAGATGTGCTGGGTTTGATCCTTTTGCCAAGCTTGCTGCTAAACATGTTGCTTGCCATCCCTATATTTGCATTAATGCGTGACTTGTCTTATTGGGTATATCCCATCAAGGAGTAGGAATGAGTTCTGGTTCAGATTCCCGTCCGGTTCGGTTCGAAGCGTGGCGGCTCGGGTTGATCTATGTCGTGGTTGCATTAACCCTGACTGGGTTTGTCATCCGTTTGATCAACCTGCAAGTATTCGATTTCGATCTATATCGTGCCCAGGCGGTGGAAAACTATACCCAACAGATCAGTGTGCCCGCCCCGCGTGGAATCATCTATGACCGCAACGGTTATATCCTTGCGCGAAACGTTGCCGCATACAACGTCGTCATCACACCTGCAAACTTGCCTGTAGACGACTCGGATATTCAACGCATCTATCGTGAACTTTCAGAGTTGATCGATGTTCCAGTGGGCGGACCTGTAACGGATGAATCGTTGGAAGAAGCCAAGCTATTTGCTGCCTGTGTTCCGGGACCTGGCATTGCCCAATTGGTTGCTTTGCAAGATACGCTTGCCCCATATAGCCCGGTAAAGATCCAATGCAATGTCTCTGAAGAGATCGCCCGCATCGTAGAAGAGAAACGGGTCGACTGGCCCGGCGTGACTGTGGAAATCGAGCCGATCCGTGATTATCCCACTGGCTCATTGACTGCACATCTCATCGGATTTTTGGGACCCATCCCAGCTGCGCTTGAGGATGAGTTACGTGCAAAAGGTTTTGTTCCCAATCGCGATAAGATCGGTTATGCGGGTGTTGAAACCTCTTTGCAGGATATTCTTGCAGGACGTAATGGGGTGCGAGTGGTGCAGGAGGATGTGGCTGGGCAGGAGATCCGAAATCTTGAACCGCCTATTGCACCTGTGCCGGGGAAAAATGTGTATTTGACCATTGATACACGTCTGCAAGCTGCTGCAGAGGCAACCTTGCAGGAGGAAATTCGATTCTGGAACACATACTTTGGGCAGGTCCGTATTTCGAGCGGCGTGATCATTGCGATTAACCCGAAGACTGGTGAGATCCTTGCCATGGTCTCGTACCCGAATTACGAGAACAACCGTCTGAGCCGCATTATCCCTGCATATTACTACGAACAGTTGAGTCAAGACCCGCGCAAGCCTCTTTTGAATAATGCCATTTCTGCCGAGTACCCGCCTGGTTCGACCTTTAAACTTTCAACTGCAACCGGCGCTTTTAACGAAGGTGTTGTTAACTTGGATTCTATCGTACAGGCTCCCGGACAGTTGTTGTTGTGCGAGCGATTCAATCCCAACGATCCTTGCACCGACCGGAACACGCGTCCGTTCGTTGATTACATTTTTGAGCAGCGACCGGAAGGCTTCGGCGCGTTGAGCTTCCTGCAATGCATCGCGTATTCCAGCAATGTGTGTTTTTACAAGCTGGGTGGAGGCTTTGAAGATGAGATTCCGCAAGGTTTGGGAATCGAGCGTCTCCAGCAATATGCGCGTGCATTGGGTTACGACGCCGAATCTGGTATCCAACTTCCGGGTGAGCAGGATGGTTTGATTCCCGATCCGCAATGGAAGCGTATCAACACCGGCGAGAACTGGTCTACTGGCGATACCTATATCGCCAGCGTGGGGCAAGGATATGTCCTCGCAACCCCTTTGCAGGTTTTGATGTCTGGCGCAACGATAGCAAATAATGGAAAACTGATGCAGCCTACCGTCGTCCGGCAGGTGACGGATGGTGATGGAAATGTGATCCCGATGTGGTTCAACCCTCAGGATTTTACGGTGACTGAATTTCAGACCGAGGGCAGTTATCAAATTTCACCATTCACACCCAACATGAAATGGGATATTACGGTTGAATCGTTGATCCAGGAATATTCCTGTGATGGTCCCTACTGTACTTTGACGGACAATTTTAAGATCGTTAACCCTGAAACAATAGCGGCTGTCCGTGCTGGGACGAGGCGGACAGTTACCGATAGCTCCTTTGGTACGCTGAATGAATTGTTCGCTGATTTCCCCATTGCGGTAGCTGGGAAGACAGGCACTGCGGAATACTGTGACGATGTTGCTCGTGCCGCAGATCGCTGCCAGTTCGGTGCCTGGCCCACACATTCATGGACGATAGCCTATGCTCCGTTTGAAGACCCTGAGATTGCAGTGGTTGCCTTTGCTTATAACGGCGGCGAAGGTGCGAGTGTGGCTGGTCCGATGGTGGCGCGGGTGATAAAGGCGTATTTCGATATTAAGGCGTTGGATATCGCTCAAGGGGCGGGCGCTCCATCTCCGTGAATTCTGCTGGCGCATCAGGTATAATCGTTTTTCAATACTCGAATGAATACGCCTATGGAATCCATTAAATCCATCGTCCAGATCAAAGGCATCCGCGACGGGCTTCTGGCGACTTTTGCGGATGCCTCCTGGGACGAACAATGCAATGCGTTGATGGTTCAGATAAACGAGCGTTCCGCCTTCTTTCAGGGCGCTCGCCTTGCCATGGATGTTGGCACTCAGGTGCTGCGGGTCAATGACCTTGTTGATTTGCGTGACTGGCTATCTGAAAGAAATATTACCCTTTGGGCAGTGATCAGCGAATCGCCAACTTCGGAACAAACAGCACAATTGCTTGGGCTGGCAACCCGCATCTCCAAACCTCGCCCCGAAGAAGCCCGTCATGGCAGCGAGGCAGTTTCAAATGACACGGCGCTTTTTGTTTCGAAGACCATCCGCTCTGGCACGCGGATCGAGTACCCCGGAACCATTGTTATTTTTGGTGATGTCAACCCCGGCGCAGAGATCGTTGCTGAGGGCAATGTCATTGTATGGGGGCGGGTGCGCGGCGTGATCCATGCTGGTGTGAAAGGCGATCGATCTGCTTTTATTTGTGCCCTCGACCTTTCTGCCAACCAATTGCGCATCGCAGATGAATCCTCTGCAATGCTGAAACCTCAAAAAGACCCCAAGCCGGAGATCGCCAGCATTAATGGTGAAGGCAAACTACATGCTGAACTCTGGCACACCGGCGAAACCACAATTAGGAAATAATATGACAGCTCAAGTGATCACTGTAACTTCTGGAAAAGGCGGCGTAGGAAAAACAACTGCGGTTGCCAACCTAGCCACTGCGCTCGCAATGGATGGTAAGCGGGTCGTTTGTATTGACGGCGATATCGGCTTGCGAAATCTGGATGTGGTGATGGGGCTCGAGAACCGCATTGTCTATGATATTGTGGACGTGATCGAAGGGCGTTGCAAGCTCAAGCAGGCAATGATCCGGGATAAACATTATCCGGAGATGTACCTGATTCCAGCGGCACAAACTCGTGATAAGAACGCCGTCTCTCCATCTGATATGATTCGCATCTGCAAAGATCTGAGACCAGACACCGACTTTATCATCATCGACTCCCCAGCAGGTATTGAACGCGGTTTTCGGAATTCCATTGCTGCTGCAGACAGTGTCCTTGTAGTGACCAACCCTGAGGTCAGTGCGGTGCGGGATGCAGACCGGGTCGTCGGTATCCTTGAAGCGGAAGAGAAGGGCAATCCATCCCTGATCATTAATCGTTTGAATCCGACTCTGGTTAAGAATAACGATATGCTCTCCGCTGAAGATGTTCTTGATCTTCTAGGTATTCGCCTCATCGGTATCGTGCCAGAGGATGAAAACGTCATCATCGGTTCAAATAGAGGCGCGCCTGTCGTCACCGATGGAAAGAGCCGAGCTGGGCAGGCATTCCGCAATATTGCCAAACGTTTGCAGGGAAATGATGTCCCCTTTATGGATCTGGCTCCTCAAAGTGGGTTGTGGAACACGATTCAGCGCCTTGCCGGAAGGAAGTAACATGGACTTCTTCACACGAAAACGAAGCGCATCCAGCGCGAAGGAACGCTTGCAATTAGTGCTTGTTCATGATCGTACTGACCTTACACCCGGGCAATTGGAATCCCTTAAGGACGATCTGATCAAAGCCATCTCGAAGTATATCGAGATCGACCCTGAAGCTGTTCGCATCGAATTGGAAAAAGACGGGCGTGAGCAACGTCTTATGGCGGATATCCCATTAAAAAGTACATCGCGTCATCGCGCAGGTTGATTTTAGGAGAAATGACATGGGACAACCTGCGTTAAACATGCGGGTCGCTTCCATGTTTTTTTAATATGTCTCGCGGACTTTCTTGGAAAAATTTTGATTTCATCCTTTTAGGTGCTGTCGTATTGGCATCTGCTTTTGGCGTGGTCATGATCCAATCAGCGATTGCTGGGAACGAAGTTCTGCTTGTATCTACGTCGCGCCAAGTGTATTTTGCCATTCTCGGAATTGCTTTGATCTTTATTTTGGCAGCCATCGATTATCGCTACTGGCTGGCTCTCTATCGACCGATCCATTTTGTTATCCTGGGGTTTCTGGTGACGCTAACAGGGTTTGGCCAGACCGCTTTCGGTGCTCAACGTTGGTTTCAAGTAGGTGTGCTTTTCTTGCAGCCAACAGAATTTGCAAAGATCGTTGCCCTCATTGTTTTGGCACGTTATTTTGAATTTACCCGCGACCAACCCCGCGACCTTCGCTGGCTCTTTGGCGCAATCTTTCGTGCAATGTGGATCATCGGTATGATTCTGCTCCAGCCGAACCTGAGTAATGTTATGGTGTTATCTGTGATCCTGGCGGTCATGCTTTGGGTCAATGGAATCCAGGTAAAACACGTTGCGATTGCTGCGGTTGTAGGCTTGATCCTTTTAGTCAGTGTTATTGGGCTTTCTGTGCTAGGTGTGAGGATTCCGGGGTTACAACAATATCAACAGGATCGCATTGTGAACTTTGTTGTACCCAACCCTGATGATACATTTGGGAATCGTTACAACGTTCAACAAGCCCTTATTGCAGTAGGAGCCGGTGGAGTTTACGGTCAGGGATATGGTTATGGGTCTCAGACTCAACTTCGATTTCTGAAAGTGCGTCATACAGACTTTATTTTTGCTGCCAGCTCCGAGGAGTTTGGCATGGTAGGCGGAGGGGTGATCATCCTCATCTTGGGTGTGATCGTTTGGCGCTGTATTCGTGCAGCGCAAAAAGCACGTGATGTAGCAGGTGCCATGCTTGCGATCGGGACTGCCACCCTGATCTTTTTCCAAGGTGCAGTAAACATTGGTATGAATTTGAACCTGTTACCTGTTTCAGGGTTGCCGCTGCCCTTTATCAGCTATGGCGGTAGTGGTCTTACCGCCCTGATGATTAGCATCGGCTTGGTACAATCTGTTGTGATGCGCCAGAAAGAGCTCGAGTTTTAAATTCATCGATTGCCGCAAAATTGGCGGTTTTAAGGAGAAACGATTTTGTCCATTCAGCCAGCTCGCACTCGCTTTGCGCCTTCGCCAACGGGGCATTTACACCTTGGCGGCGCACGCACAGCTTTATATGCCTACTTGCTCGCCAAACAAACAGGTGGGCAGTTCATTTTGCGTATCGAAGATACCGACTTGAAGCGAACAGTCCCTGGCGCTGAACAGGAGATCATGGATGGCTTACGCTGGCTTGGTTTGAATTACGATGAAGGTCCAGATATTGGTGGACCTCATGGACCCTATCGTCAGACCGAGAGGCGCGAGATCTATCAAGCCCATGCCAAAACTTTGGTCGATAAAGGACACGCCTACCCTTGCTTCTGCACACCTGAACGGCTTGAAAAAGTTCGTCAGGAGCAGATGAAGAACAAAGAGAATCCCCGCTATGATGGCACTTGCCGAAATCTCGCGCCAGACGAAGCCGCAAAACGTATTGCCAATGGTGAGGCGTATACCATTCGATTCAAGATGCCGCACGATGGTGTGACGGTTGCTCACGACCATCTGCGCGGCGATATCACCATTGAAAACAAACAGCTCAACGATCAAGTCATTCTCAAAACAGATGGCTTGCCAACCTATCATCTCGCCGCGATGGTAGATGACCATGAGATGAAGATCACGCATGTTATGCGCGGTTCAGAGTGGCTGGGCACATTCCCATTGCACGTAAACATTGTCCGTGCATTTGGGTGGCAAGAGCCTACCTGGGTGCATCTTTCTGTTTTCCTCAAGCCGAGTGGCAAGGGCAAAATGTCGAAACGCGAAGCGGCAGATGCCATGAAAGACGGCTATTCCATTTTTGTCAAAGACATGCAAGACCTTGGCTTTACCTCCGAAGGTGTTTTGAACTGGTGTGGGCTGATGGGTTGGGGTGTTGCAGCAGATGATGTGATGACCGTGGCTCAAATGGTGGATCGTTTCACCATCGACTCGTTGACGCCCTCTCCGGCTGCAATCAATTTCCAACGCCTTGATCACTTCAACGCGACTCACATCCGCCTCCTGGCGACCGAAGACTTGGCAGCCCGCCTCAAGCCTTACTTCACCCGTGAGGGACTCAACGTTAAAGACGATGTTCTGCTGAAAATTATTCCGCTCATTCGCGAGCGTCTCACCACTCTCGACGATTGCATTTCATTTGGTGCCTTCTTCTTCAAAGATGAAGTCTCGCCGAACCCCGATGAACTGATTGCCAAAGGATTGGATGCAAAGCAATCGGCAGAGATCGCTCGAAAGGCGTATGAGATCCTGGCAGCGCAACCAGATATCAGTCACGAAAGAAGCGAGCCACCCTTCCGCGAATATGTCGAAGCCAGCGGATTCAATGCCGGTCAGGTCTTCGGTGTGTTGCGTGTCGCAGTGACTGGGCAAAAGGTCAGCCCGCCGTTGTTTGAGAGCATGGAGATCATCGGGCGCGACGTTTGCCTGAAGCGTATCCAACATGCAGTAGCAATCTTGGAAAAGATGTAAGCAAAAAAACGGAGCATTCGCTCCGTTTTTTTTATTGCTGTTCTTCTTCTATGTCAGTTCGATAAACAATTTGATATGCGGGCATCGTCAACCCGCCGATACTTACTTCAATTAGTTTTCCTTGAATCTGTGCTTCTTCGGGGATCATATCCATGGCTTCTTTTGAAATGAGAATTTCATCTGCCTTGCCGATGTCTTCTCCCATTTTACAAGCGCGGTTGACTGGGTCGCCATACATATCATCGTCGTTGAGTATCAGGATTTTTCCGTAATCAATTCCAATGGCAACATGCACGTCCATATCTTCACTGGTGAGGAGATTGGAAGCAGCGAGTGCATGTTGAATGGTGATGGCAGTACGTGCCGCCGAACTCGGCTCGGGGAAGACGGCAAAACAATTATCTGCTTCAAATTTTATAATGCGCCCGCCATGATTAATAATGATCGGCTCGACAGTGAGCTGCATACGACGGATCATGGAAAGGTAATGCACAATTCCGTATTTACGGGTCAACAAAGAAAAGCCAGACATATCCAGCACGAAGGCTGTGTTCTCACTGCCATAGCGCTGCCAAATGGAATCTTCCAGTTGTTTCCGCTTAATGGGT
>JAFLCF010000105.1 GCA_017303735.1 Anaerolineae bacterium | reverse complement strand
CGGGTGTGGCGATGATGGTGCGATGCGGCACATCGTTGGGGAAAGCGCGTTGAATCAATTCGCGCCCGACCCCTGCAGATTGACTGCCCGGCAAAACGAAGAACTCGGTCAGCTCGCGATGGTTGCCGCGCAAAATGCTGCGAGCATAGCCAATGGCTTCACCATCTTTTTCTGCGATCCAAAAATTGTCGCTGGTGCTGGCGAGGTGATCCCAAAACGGTTTGCGGGTTTCCCATAATTTCTCACGGGTCTCTGGGTCGTTGGCGCCGGTGATGGCTTGCACGCCGGTGCGTTTGCTGAAATCTTCGAGCGCGGCACGGCAGATGTTGAACGAAGTGAAGTTATCTTCAAGAGTGGCACGACGGTAATTGATCATAAGCGGATTGTAGCATTATTGAGCTTTTCGCAGTTCGCGCAATTTCGTCAGCTCTTTGGCGTTCAATCGCTCAACGGCTCGCGAAAAGGCAGGTGTGCTTAACTTATTTGTATGGGTCTGCAAATATTTTATAACTTCGCTTGGATACTCCTGTCGCATCTCGCGCAAAACCCAGCCCACAGCAGTTTGCACATAATAACGTTCGTCATCCAAACAATTTGTTACCAATGGCAGCACTTTCTTAAGCGGCATAAAGACGGCATTCTTGTCGCTGTAATGGATGAGACTGACCAAAGAGATGCGCCTCAACCACTCAGGTTCGGCTTGATTCCACTCAAGGAGCTGGGCATACACTTCTTTTTGGTTGCTCTCTAAAATGCGCGAATAGATCGAGCTTAATCCGTCGCTATGGCACCAATTGTCAATACGTGGAGCCCAGCCCTTTACCACCGACCATAAATTGGCAGGGACTTGTTTTTTCACAATGGGGAGATAGTATTCGATTGCCGCAAAAAGCACGTCACCATATGGGGATGTTTTCCAGAGCGTATCCCATACGTCCAATACCTGATCTTCTGGTAATTCGTAAAAAGAGAAACCTTGTTTCACTCTGCGCCTTAACGCAGGGAATTTAATGCCAAGATGCTTGAGCTTCGAGCCGCGATCTTGCTGCACCGCCTTGCCAAAAGTTGGGTTGCCGATGGTGGTTAGGGCTTTGACGATTTCGCGGTGATGTTTTTGAGCATTCTCTCTTGTGATCACTTCCAAATATGTCCGTACCCGTATTCGCCTTCCAACAACTTTCCTTCGGCGAAACGGCTAAATCGAAATGGGCTGATGTCTACAGTTTTTGGGCTTCCATCCAAGATCAATTCGACCATGCTGGCACCAGCGGCAGGAGATGTTTTGAAGCCCGTGCCGCTTAAGCCGCAGGCAAGGTAAAAGCCTTTCAATTCTGTGTTGCTATAAATAGCGCGTTGATCGGGCGTAATGCCGTCGCGCCCGACGTGGATGGAATGTAATCCGCTCTCTTCGATCTTCGGAATGCGCTGCACCATTTGGTCGATGAGCTTATCAAGGAAGGTCGGTGTGGGCGTTTGGTCTTCGGCATCGGGCGCTTCGCCGCGCAAGGATTCGTCTTCACCGGCAGCAAGAATGAGCGCACTGCCTTCGGGGCGGAAGTAGCAGTTGATGACATCATCGATCACGGCAGGGATTCTCCCTAGCGTGGGCGGACGATGCAGAAAGGCGACATCGTGAGTCCAGGTGACGAGTGGAACGTCGATGCCTGCCAAACTGGCGACATGCCTCGCCCATGGTCCCGCCGCATTGACGATGATCGGAGCTGAGAACTCGCCTTTAGTCGTTGTTACGCCGCTTACTTTTCCGCCACTTTGATGGATGGAGGTCACCTCGCAGTTTTGAATCAGTGTGGCACCATTTCGTTTTGCAGAATCAAGAAAGGAGTTGGTCGTGAGCGTCGCATCGGCATAGCCGGAGTCTGGTTCGTAGGCGGCATAATCAAAATATTCAGTCACAAGATCGGGGAAGAGTTTGCGAACCTCATCCACCGAAATGACCGAGGTATTGATGCCAAGTTTTTTCTGGTTTTCAACATTGCCACGCAATTTGTCTTCGTGCTCGCGTTTGGCAATTTGCAAAAAGCCGGTCTGTTGAAAACCACATTCACCGCCTACGCGGTCTTTCCACACGTTGAAATAATTTTTATAGCTAGCAAAGGTCAGGTGCGATTCGGCGGCGAGATCGTAATGCATGCGGACCAGTCCGCTGGAGTGACCGGTGGCACCCGCCGCGCTGACCGTGCGTTCGAGGATGACGGTCTTAAGTCCGCGTTCGGCGAGGTGAAAGGCGATGCTTGCGCCCATCACACCTGCGCCAATGACAATGGCATCGTAGGTTTGGGTCATTAGAATTCCTCTACTTTCCAGTTGTTCGTTTTTTGCCCTGTTTTGTAAGCGCCATGCTTTTTGTGCGTGTGAGGGTTTTGATGAATTCCACACGACGGAAACGTAACGCAGACCAATCTTCATCAATCGCAACCTGGCGGACAGGTTCAAAATCAAATTCGCCGAGCAGTGCCCAGCCCGTATCACGGTTGAATTCACAGGTGTAATTCTTGGATGTCCCTTTGGGATAGGCAAACCAAACAATTGCGTCGCCCGTTGCCTTTTTGGCGATGGCTTTTGTTAGCGTATCCACTTCTTTTTGTTTGGTGACAAATGCCAGTGCAAATGTGATCGCTTTTATTTCTTTGTCTGTGCGGCGCACAGTGATCTTATTAAGCGCGGCGATTTCTGTTTCGAAACTTTCAGGAGCGTTGACAATCAGAAGTTCGGTCTGATCTTTCAGATTTAGTTTTTGGAAAATGGATGTCATTCGAATCCTTTCTGAAATCGAGGCTATTTATCCGGCGGATTATAACCATTTTCTCCAATGCCCCTGCTTCGATCAAGTTTAGTTTATTTTCGTTCCAATATCACCAGCGGAATGCGGCGAGACGTCCATGAACGATATTGTTCGTAGTCGGGTGTCTTTTCTGCAAGCGCCTGCCAGATGGCTTCGCGTTCATGTTCTTGTGCTTCGCGGGCAGTCACAGAAATGTGTTCGCTTTTGATCTGCACACTTGCCTTTGGTTCTACTAGTAGGTTAAGCCACCAATCAGGGTGATTATCTTTTCCTAAATTCGAGGCGATCACAACAAAGGTATTGTTGTAAGGCAAATACATCAACGCTTTGGTGCGAAGTTGACCGGTCTTTTTGCCTTTGGTGGTCAATAACAAGATGGGCAAGCCGCGAATCATGCTGCCAATGCGCCCAGAACTCCATTGATAGAGTTTCAGGTGAATTGCCCAGAACAACTTAATCGCAGGGTTATGTTTTGTTGTCATAAAGTTAAGGAGTGGTACCAAAGCAGCCGCGTTTTTGTAATGGGTCGACGGGCAAGCCAAAGGCTTCATAGGCGGGTACACCATCCCAATCGGGTTGGAGGGGTAAGCCGAGTGCGAAGGCGATGGTCGCGGCGGTATCCATGATGTAGATGGGGGTTTGCAATTCGCCAGGGATGATTTGCGGTCCGCTGATGATCCAGGGGATGGTCATATCTTCGGGGATGTTCAAGCCGTGATCAGAGTTATGCCCGCCATGATCGGAAGTGACGATGATGAGGGTGCCATCGTAAAAGCCGCTGTCTTTCATCACTCTGATAAACAAATCAAGAGATTCGTCCTTTTCGCGAAAGGTACGCAATTGCTGTTTGGACATCCAATCGAGTTCATGCCCGACAGCATCGCCATCAGGGAAATACACAAGCATCAGCCCAAAGCCCTGGCGGATCTGTTCGATCGCCATGCTCTCAATAGTGGTTTCGTCTTTGGGCTCGTCGGTATTGTCTACAAAGCCGAAGTAATCCGTACTGCCCGGTTCGGTAATGTGACGAAGCTTCTCTCTGCCAGTAATGAGCACGGTTCGCAAGCCAACGGCGCGAGTCAGGTCGAAGATGTCGGTGCCGAGGGCATAGCCATTTTGAGGGACATATTCGTTCCAACGGGCAATGTGTTTGGCAGGGCAAGTGCCAGTGACCATGGAGGCATGTGCGGGCAGAGAGTTGCTCGGCATAACGGTCTGCGCATTGAGGGTATAGGCTCCGCTTTGCATGAGCGATTTGACCGTGGTCATATCGGCAGCTTCGATGGCATCGGGGCGCAACCCGCCAAAGGTGACGATGAAGACTCGCGAGATGGGTTGAGGCGCGGTGAACGGTTGAGTCGAGACGGCGGCTTCAGGAATTACGTTTGGCGCGAGAGTGGCTGTCGGCGTGGGGAGCGGCGGGGTGGCTGTTTCTGTTGGGGCGGAGGGTGAGGCGGAAGCAGGGATGCAGGCGCTGATCAGGAATGAGAGCAAGATCAAGAGTCGGAGTTGTCGAATCATAAAGGGGGATGTCATCAGGTCTTGCAGGGATATTTTTCGTGGGTTTCAAGTTGCGGTTCGCCGAAGATCTGGTAGACGGGGATGCCGTCCCAATCTTCTTGTATGGGGAAGCCGAGTGCATACGATACCGTGGCAGCGGTGTCGAAGGTGTAGATCGGCAGCTCAAGCACCTGTGGGATGATGCCGGGACCGTAGGCGATCCATGGGATGCGGTAGTCTTCAATGATAAGGCCGATGTGATTTCGATCGTGCCCGCCATGATCGGCGGTGATGAGGAACATGGTGGTTTCGAATTTGCCGTTGGCTTTCAATGCGTTGATGATCTCGCCGAGGACGGCATCGCCTTCGCGCAGGACCTTCATGTATTCGCCGGACATCCAGCCGTATTTATGTCCGCGATTGTCGCCGCCTGCAAAGTGGATGAACATGAGTTGGAAGTCTTCTTCGAGCTGAGGCAGCACGGCGCGTTGAATGGCGGGTTCGCCGTAAGCGACTTCAAAGACGTCGGTGGTTTCGGGTTCTGCGAGCTGACGCAGCTTGTCTTTGCTGACGATCATGACGGTCTTCATGCCTGCATCATGTGCCAGTCCGAAAACGTCGGGTCCTTTAGCATAGCCCATGTACATGAAGAATTTGTTGTAGATTACGCCGTGGTCTTCCATGCAGACGCCGGTGAGCATGGAGGCGTGGCTGGGCGACGTGGCGGGATAGTCGATGGTACGCGCGGTGAGCGGGGCTTGTGCTCCGCCGTCGCGCAGCATGGCAACGTTGGGCATGGGAGCCAGGTCAATCGCATCGGGTCGCAAGCCGTCGTAACTGATAATGATGACACGTTCAATATCCGCTTTGGAGGGCAGAGGTGTGGGGCTGGGCGTGAAGGTCGGCGCGGGAGTGAAGGTGGCAGTGCTAGTGGCAGTGGATGTTGAGGTACTTATGACAGGCGTTGCTGTTGATGTTGAAGTGGAGGTTGCGGCAACAAACACCTGAATGGGTTGCGGTGCGGATCCCGTAGGCGAGGGCACAGGCGGTAGGGAACTACCCCAAATATTGGGCAGTGAGGCGCAACCAGAGAGTATGAAGGCAAGCAGGATGAGGGTAAGGCGTTTCAGGGGAATGACTCCAACGTACTTCGTACACGGATCACACAGAAAACACGGATTTGTTAATTGGTTTTAAAAATCCGTTCGACCCGTAAAATCCGTGTACAAATTTTTTTCTGGATTTATTTCAACATCGGCATCTTAATGCCGTGTCGTTTTGCAGCGTCGATGGCGATATCATACCCTGCATCTGCGTGTCTCACCACGCCCATGCCTGGGTCGGTCGTCAGGACTCTTTCCAAACGTTGAGCGGCTTCGGGCGTCCCATCGGCGACGATGACTTGACCGGCATGTTGCGAATAGCCCATGCCCACGCCACCGCCATGATGAAACGAAACCCACGTCGCGCCGCCCACAGCGTTGATCATGGCATTGAGGATTGCCCAATCTGAAATTGCGTCTGAGCCGTCTTTCATGGCTTCGGTTTCTCGGTTGGGAGATGCCACCGAACCTGAGTCCAAATGGTCACGCCCGATCACGATCGGCGCTTTGACTTTTCCGCTCGCGACGAGTTCGTTGAACATCAAACCAGCTTTGGCACGTTCCCCATAACCGAGCCAGCAGATGCGAGAAGGCAAGCCTTGGAACGGAACTTTCTCACGCGCCATCTTCAACCAGCGATGCAAATGCGCATCATCGGGGAATAGCTCCATGATGGCTTTGTCGGTGGTGTAAATATCTTCCTTGTCGCCAGAGAGCGCCACCCATCTGAAAGGACCTTTGCCTTCGCAAAATAACGGGCGGATATAAGCAGGCACAAAGCCGGGGAATTCAAAGGCATCACTGACGCCATGGTTGAATGCTTGCTGGCGTAAATTATTGCCATAGTCAAACACTTCAGCACCGGCGCGTTGGAAGGCAAGCATGGCTTTCACATGTTTTGCCATCGAGTCCATTGCCATGGATTTATATTTTTCCGGGTCGGATTCTCGTAACTGATTCGCCGCCGTAATGCTCAACCCAGATGGGACGTAAAACAACGCCTCATGCGCCGACGTTTGATCTGTCACTACATCCGGAACGATGCCACGCTGTGAGAGTTCGGTGTACACATCCGCTGCGTTGCCGATCAAGCCAATGGATTTTGGTGTGCCATTTTTGACGTTCTCTTCTACGAGGGTCATGGCTTCTTCGAGGTTATCCACGACCATGTCCACATACCCTATCGCACGGCGACGTTCAGCACGCTCGGGGTCTACTTCGACGATTAAGCCCACGCCTTCATTCATCGTAATGGACAATGGCTGAGCGCCACCCATGCCACCCAAACCTGCTGTGAGTACGAACTTCCCTTTGAGCGAGCCCCAGCCTTTGAGCTTGGCTAATGCGCCGAAGGTTTCATAGGTCCCTTGCAAGATGCCCTGTGTACCAATGTAGATCCACGAACCGGCGGTCATCTGCCCGTACATCATTAGTCCCTTTTTATCGAGCTCATCGAACTTTTCCCAGGTTGCCCAATGCGGCACGATGTTCGAATTGGCGATCAACACCTTGGGCGCATCTTTATGTGATTTGAACATGACCACCGGCTTACCAGACTGAACCAGCAAAGTCTCATCGGCTTCGAGATTTTTAAGTGATTCAAGAATCGCATCGAAGGCTTCCCAATTGCGGGCAGCTTTTCCGCGTCCGCCATAGACTACGAGGTCTTCGGGCTTTTCTGCCACTTCGGGGTCGAGGTTATTTTGGATCATGCGATAAGCGGCTTCACTCATCCAGTTCTTGCAGGTCAGTTCAGTTCCGCGCGGCGCACGGATGATGCGGGGTGTGGACATGGAATCTCCTATTATTTGGGCTCAAGCATAAATGTGTCAAGCATGTTGGTGAAAATAGGATGTACTGTTTCAGCAAGGCTGCTCTCTGTAGTTAGGGAAATATATAGTGTACCGGTGGGAAGATCAAAAACAGTCAGGGTTATTTGGGAAACAGCCGCTTCACCCGATGGTGAAAATCCTTCGATCTCCATTTGAATCTTTCCATACGCTTCGCCTTGGGATGTAGCAATTACATCTGCTGATGTGATTGTCAGCCCGCTTCTGGCAGCGGCTGTTTCATCTGTGAGTTTTTGAAACGCAACTTCATCATTTAATGATATTTCAAACGGTTCATCCCAAACAATGTTGACATTGGTTACCAAATCTTTTACGCTGTGCCCATCCATCAAATCCATCACGAACAGACGGTTGATATTCGGGTCTTTATTTTGAATGCTCTTAAGCGAACGCTGGAACATTTCATCTGCTGTTTGCGGAAGTGAAAAGGCATCCAGATATTCCTGTTCATTTGCGCGTATTGCCAGCCAGCCAGCAGGGATCGTGATACTGTACCCAGCACGTTCATCTACGAAGAGGGTGGAGCCATCTCCATTCGGGATGATCGTGCTGCCTGCACTGCCTTTTATTGGGGTAATTATGGGTCGCGTATCTGGTGTGGGTGTATTGACAATCACAGTTGAACTGTAAGGTGTCGGCGAAGATGTTCCAGGGGTTACCGCATCACATGCAAGAGTGACAAGAAACAGCAAGATAAAAAACAGGAAACGCAAATGGCGAAGCCGCCTCGTAGTGGAAAAGGTGGACATTCAGTTAATTTTCCAACCGGATGAACGCTTCGAGGATCGCATCGAAGGAGGGCTCAACGGTCTTTTGCCAGGTTTCGGTGGTGGTCAGGGTGATGTTGAGGGTACCAACGGACAGGTCGAAGAAGGTCAATGTTTGGTACATCACGATCTTCGTCCCATCTTGTGTGGTGGAGGGAGTGCGAGTAGTGATGACCCCGTAAGGGATTTCGTTTGTTGTAGTTTTGATCTCTGTGCCGGTCACCTCGGAATCTGGGAGCGAGGCAGGCAGAGAAGCGGCTAGGGTTTTCAAGTCGGTATCATCTGCAAAGGAGACTTCCATTTGCGGATCCCAGACCAGGTTGATGTTGGTAACGAATCCACCGTCGATATGCTCTTCGGCAACATCGAGCATAAAGAGACGGAAGACATTTGGGTCTTGTTCCTTGATGGAAGCAAGCGAGGCTTGAATGGCAGGATTTGCCGCTTCTGGCAGTTGCAATGCTTCTTCAAACTCAGGAGCGTTGATGCGCACAGCAAGCCACTGCATGGGAATGGTGATCTGATATTTTGCAGAAAGATCAATGAAGGTGCTGGAACCATCGGCATTTTTATCCAGCATGGTTTCAGGAGCCTGGGTTGCTGTGGCAGCAAGGGTGGCAGTGACCGTCGGTTGCGGCGTGGCAGAAGGGACTGTGGTGGCGGTCGGCACGGCTTGCCGAGTCAGTTCGATGGCGGCGTCTACGGTTTCAGCGACCATGCGCTCAAGTCGTGTATCAGGCGTCGGCGGTGGGGCTGAGGCGGTGGGCAGTCCGGGTACAACACATGCGAGTGCGGTCATCCCGAGGACGACGGCGGTTAATAATCCACGTTTTTGGTTCATGGTTCCATCCTTGCAATTGAAATTAAAAAAGCCTCCCGGCAATTATAGCCGAGAGGCTCTCGATTACTTGAGTTACACGCTGGTTTGCCCTTTTGCGATCATGGCGGCAAAGTTGGTGCCTTTGAGTCGCCCGACCAGTTCTTCCTGCGCTTCACACCACACCGGGCGCAGCGGACAATCTTTATCGAAGGAGCATGTGCTGGTATCGCCCACACATTCGTTGAGTTGGATGGGACCATCAATCGCTTCGATAACTTCCAGCAGAGTGATCTCGCCCGGATGCCGCGCAAGGGTCACGCCGCCGCGCGCTCCGCGAGAGGTGTGTAACAGCCCGGCAATCGAAAGCTGGGAGATGATCTTGGCAAGAAAAGAGGGGGGAATCTTTTGCTCTTCAGCGATAACGCTGGTGGCGGTACGAGTATCACCGCTGCGCGCTAAATGTAAAACGGCACGAACGGCATAATCGGCTTGTCGGGTAATTTGCATAATGACCTCGCTTCATTTGTAGGTAAAAATTACCTACAATCACGATTTTATTGTGAATACCTGAACAAAGCAAGTGATAGAGGTCACGGCTGTATTATGACCTTTTACGCCGAATTAAAAAGACCTGACAGCTTCTTACAAACTATCAGGTCTCATCAGTTAGCGAGCCAGAGTGAGATTGCCCGCCCCCATTTCGATGACAAAGGTGAGCGTGGGACCTTCTCCTTTTTGGACGTAGTCACCACCGCTTCTTTCCCAGCCGGAGCCTGCATTCACATTCGACAGCCCACTCTCCACTGTAACCACTGCGTTGACTCCCTCAGGGACGATGATGATGAGGTTGCTGAGTCCGCTTTCGATCTTGATCGAAGCATCACGTTGAAGCTCGCCAGAGAAATCGAGGGTGTAGTCGCCTGCGCCTGCTGAAAAGTCGAAGAAGTTGAAGTTGGCGTTTGCCAGCCCAATGATCTTCACATCTGATGCGCCGGTGTTGTAAGTGAAGGTGCTCATCTCGGTTTGATTGGGTTCAGAGAAAGCGAGTTCCACATTTGAAGCGCCATCTTTGATCTCAAGCCGCGTGAGTGCGAGTCCGCCCAGTTCGAGCTCACCATCATATGCGCCCGAGTCAATCGACAGGTTCATAGGCTGGTCGCCGAGTTTCAAATCCCATTCGTTTTTGAGGTTGTTGAGATTTGGGAAGATGTTGATATTGCCATCTCCCACGCGGACTTCCACATCGCCGCCATCCGTATTGACTTCGGGTTTGAGTTCGTCGTAGTTATAGGTAGCGGTTCCATCCACGAGCATGTCTGCGCCGGGGTTGAGAGTCAGGTCGCCTGCGCCAAAGGACAGTTTTAAGTTGATCTCATCCGAATCTGGATATTCCACCTTAATATCTTCGGTCACTTCGGGCTGCGGGGTGGGCGGTTGTGGGACGCTAATTCCACACGCCAGAGATGCCAGTGCGAGAATTGCGATAAAGGGTATAAGTTTGCGGTACATAAAGAAAAACCTCCTCAGGTTATTGCCTAAGAAGGTATACGGGGAAAAGGGGATGGGGTTGCGGGGAAGAACTGGTCGAAAGTCAAAAGTCAGTTCATGACCTTCGACTTTTGACTTTCGACCACCTTTAGGTTTGCCAATATCTTTCGCGTCGATTCTGCCACTTCCTCTATTGCCTTATTGAATGCTTCTTCATTCGCTTTCGACGGTTTACGATACCCACTCACTTTGCGGACGTATTGCAGCGCCGCTTCGTAAATCTCCTGCTCGGTGACGGGGTGATCCATATTTCTAAGGGGTTTAATGCTTCGGCACATGTTTACCTCTTTATTGCTGACGGTGGTCGAGTAGCCTGAGGCATACCGAGACCACAACTCTGAATTTCATGTTTACCTGTTATTGGTGGTTGAGTAGTGGCGCGACGATCACGCGCCACCACTCAACCACCGGACTATTCACTATTACCTATTCTTTACTCTCTATTTTTCTTTCTTCAAAGCCTTATCCAATGCCTGGTCCACCGAGCGGACTTCGATGACCTCGATTCCTTTGGGATATTCTTCGCCCTTACGAATCGCTTTCGGGACGATGGCAGTTTTGAAACCAAGTTTCTGTGCTTCTTTCAAACGTGCCACCATTTGACCCGGCATACGCAACTCGCCCGCCAAGCCGATTTCACCGATTAAGACCACATTGGCTTGAATCGGCACGTCGCGCCATGAAGAGGCGATAGCGGCGGCAACGGCTAAGTCCGCAGCGGGTTCATCGATTTGGATACCGCCTACTACGTTGACGAAGACATCTTGCTCGGCAAGTTTCAGTCCCACGCGGCGAGTGAGCACCGCTGAAATCAACAACAGACGATTGAAGTCCACGCCGTTAGGGGTACGACGCGCATTGCCAAATTGAGTCGGTGAGGTCAGTCCCTGCACTTCTACGAGGATGGGACGCGTGCCTTCCATTGTCACCGCAATTGCAGACCCGGCAGCATTGACCAAACGCTCCGCCAAAAATGCTTCAGACGGGTTGGTAACTTCGATCATGCCGCCTTCGCGCATTTCGAACACGCCCACTTCGGATGTCGCTCCGAAGCGGTTCTTCACTGAACGCAACAAGCGATAGGCTTGGAAACGGTCGCCTTCGAGATACAGAACCGTATCCACAATATGCTCCAACACACGCGGACCGGCAATTGCGCCTTCCTTGGTCACATGTCCGATCATGAACACCGTCACACCGCTGGACTTCGCCAACTCGCGCAACTGCGACGAACACTCGCGCACCTGCGAAACCGAGCCCGCGGAAGAATCCAATTCAGAGAGGTAGGTGGTTTGGATGGAGTCAACAATCAACAGGTCCGGTTTTGATTCGCGGACGTGGTTCAAGATAATTTCAAGGTTGGTCTCCGTCACCAAAAGCAAGTCCTTGGGCATGTCCTTCCCGCCGTTGAACAGACGCGAGGCGCGCATCTTGATCTGCCGCTCCGACTCTTCGCCCGACACATACAGCACGCGCTGCACCTTGCCCATTTCAATTGCCATTTGCAGCATGAGCGTGGATTTGCCAATGCCCGGGTCACCGCCTACGAGCACGATGGAACCAGGCACAATGCCGCCGCCGAGCACGCGCGCGAATTCACCGATAGGCAGATGCACACGATCTTCCGCCTCACCACTGACCTCGGAAATGGGTCGCGGCTCCGAGCGGCCCGTCAGCCCGCGAACGTTGACCGTGCCTTTCTTCGCCACGGGTTCATCGTGGATGACTTCTTCCACCATGCTATCGAACGCTCCGCACTGCGGGCATTTGCCCATATAAGATGCGGCTACACGTCCGCATTGCTGACAGACATATCGGGTATGAGTTTTTGTTTTTGCCATAAGATTCACCTGTATTGTGTCATTCTGAGCGATAGCGAAGAATCTCTCCCATTGTTTGGAAGTCTTGCTAATTTAAGGTAGAGACCCTTCGCCTATCGGCTCAGGGTGACAATAAAAGCAGTATAACAGAATTTTTGTTCTGTTTTCAGGGTCTGCTATACTAAAAGGTGACAGTCACTTTGAAAGTGACTGTCACCTCATTGCTAAAGGAGAACCGCATGAAACTCGTATCAGACATTCTTATTGTGATCGTCGCCCTTTTGCACTTTTTCTTTCTTTACCTCGAAATGTTCCTATGGGACAAGCCGCGCGGGATGAAATCTTTTCGGATGACAGAAGAACAAGCGAAACAATCCAAGACCCTAGCCATGAATCAGGGACTATACAACGGATTCCTCGCCGCCGGTCTGCTGTGGGGATTATTCGCAGGCGACCCGGTGAAAATTTTCTTCCTCAGTTGTGTCATCATCGCAGGAATCTTCGGCGCGTATACGGTGAGCAAACGTATCTTTTATATTCAAGCTGTCCCCGCTATTTTGGCGTTGGTGGTTTTGTTGGTGTTTTAAAACGTAGGGGCAACCCTTGCGGTTGCCCCTGTTTTATACAATCAATGTTTATGGAACCAAAAGGACGCCCGTAAAGGGCGTCCCTACGTTATTTCACGATATTTACAAAATCTGCAAACAGACCATACGCCGTCTCCACCGGTCCGCCGGTCATACCGGGTTTTTCAGATAAAACGATCGAGTAATCAATAATCACATCGGTGCGGAAGGTGATGCCTGTGCTGGAGTTCATCATGCCGTATAACGAAGAAGACGAATCCACCAACTGCGGGGCAACGCCTACTTTGATTTCTCCATTTATTTTTTCAGCAAAACAAACCAATTTATAACGCTTGCCTTCCGCTTTGGCGTTGGCGATCATCTCACTGGTAATGCCGCGAATGCCTGTGGGGTTCACTTGTTGCGGCGTCATGGGCGTGTCCCACAAAACCGTTACCAAGGCAGCGACCTTGATGGCGGCATCCCAACCGTCCACGTCGTTGGTGGGATCGGTCTCTGCCAAGCCGATCTTCTGCGCGTACTTGAGCGCTTCTTCATAAGTCTCGCCGCTTTCCATTCTCGAGAGGATGACATTGGTGGTGGCATTGAAGATGCCTTTGAAGGATTCGAGATCCGCAAGCGGAAACGCCTCACGCATGACCGAGAAAACGGGTGCGCCTCCCAACACTGCCGATTCATGCCGGAAGATTTTCCCCTTCGATTCCGCTAACGCGGTCAATTCACGATAGCCGCGCACGACGGGTCCCTTATTTGCGGTGCTGACATGCATGCCCAATTCCAATGCCGTGCGGATGTGGTCCAACGCAGGCTGACCCGTCTCTGTGTTGACAGGGGAGTTCTCGAACATGAAGTTGGCTTGGGAATTCTTAATCACATCCAGCGAGTTCTTTATTTCTAAAGAAGAAAGAGGAAAGATATCTTTACCGTTTTCTACGAGTTCCAAAGCCTTTTGAATATCTAATCCATTCGGGTTTACGGCGTGTCCATGCCTGCCGGTGGAGATGCCAGTGAATGAAAAGGTGACATTATGTTTCGACTTAAGAATATCCTGCTTGCGAACGAGCAGACGGGCTAATGAACGAGCGACGTTTCCAAAACCAATGAGGGCGAGGTTGTAGTGCATGGTGGAACTCCTGTTTCAGGTTGAAAGTTGAAGGCTGAAGGTTGGGCTCACTTGCAACTTGGAACCTTCAACCTTCAACAGTTTTAGATCGGCGGATACGGATACGCCCTTCGTCCTTGTAGCGGACGAGGGAATACTTTTGCTTCGAGCAATTCTTCGGCGCGGAAGAGAAGGGCGTCGATCTCTATGGGGCTGAGATACGGCTCAAATAGGGCAGGCCAGGTATCGGTCAAAGAGAGAGGCGCGAGTAATTCGTCTGGAATGGCTTGACCGGCGAAGTCCCATAATACGGTGCGGAGTTTGGGCTCGTCATGAAAGCAGATGCCATGATCGATGGCGTAGAGGCGATGGGTGTCATCCTCAAAGAAGACATGGCTGCCTTTGCGATCGGCATTGTTGGCGAGGATGTCGAAGAGGACCACGGGGCGAAGTTTTTGCTTATCTTCCACGCTGAAGTTGAAGTAGTGATATTCGATATCGTATTCAATATATTGCTGCAACGAGCCGGGTCCATGCGGACCATCGTCACGATAAACAGTGACGGGCACAATGTGAAAGCCAAGGGCTTCGCTTAACTCATAAGCAGCGACTTCGCGCAAAGCAAGCGTGTTATCAGGAAAGTCCCACAGGGGTTGCTCACCTTTGCTGGGCTTGTAAACAGCTTTGATGGTTTCGCCTTCATGATGGACATCTACCAAAAAGGTGTAATTGGAACCAAGCATGAACTGACCACGAAGTTCGTAGTCGCCATGGGTGAGGATGGTTTTGGTTTTTGGGGAATTCATAGAGGTCGAAAGTCAAAGGTCAAAGGTCTTTGACTTTCAACCTTCGACCTTTGACTTGGTTTTAATGTAAGTGTCCGTTTTTCTTGGGGCAGAAGTGACCACCCGGCTCCATGGGTTGACCACATTGCGGGCAGACGGGGCGTCCGCGTGAGGAGACTTCCTGTCCCCAGCGGGCGAGCTGGCGCAGTTGGGTGCGGGTTGCCCAGAAGCGGATCTGTGAAGCTTCTTCGGGATCTTGTTCTTCGGTAATGAGTTCTTTGGCAAAGACCACCACACGGTCGCGGTCTTTGTCGTAGCCCAAGCCAATCTCTCCAGCGCGGAAGAGCGGGTCTACGGGCGGGTTGATGCGCATCACTTCTTCCACGTAATCACCAGAGGCTTCTTCAAGGTCTGGGTATTGCTGGCTGAGTTGACCAAGGAATTGCTCTACGCCAATGGCAAGTGAAAGCAATTGCGCTTTTTCAATGATGATGGTGTAAGTGCGATGCTCTGAATAAGCATGTAGATAAAAAACGCGTTGACCAGGTTTGCCAATCGCGTCAGCGGTGATGTGATCACAGGGGTCGACGTCAATATCAGTGCGGGACATAAGTTACCTTTTTTAAGAGTATACCAGATGAGACCATCGACCATGGACGACGGACGATTGGCAACGGTCTGTGGTCTATCGTCCATCGTCCAAAAAGGTATAATCGCATCAACTCACCAAAGGAGCTGCCATGTACGATAAAAAAATTCTCGATGAATTAAGTA
>JAFLCF010000104.1 GCA_017303735.1 Anaerolineae bacterium | reverse complement strand
CGCCGCAACCGTGTACGCTCCGCGCGCCCCGGCGTTGATATCCACCAGATATTCGCTCAAGTTCTCGGCGTTGGATTCCCACATGCGGCTGAAGAAATTTTTCTGTCCGAGAAAGATGGCGGCACCTGCGATGACTCCGATGAACACGATGACAATTGAAAGACGAAAGAGGAAAGAAGGAAGATGTTTATTACGAAAGCCGCTGATGAACCAGTTCCACATACCTCGCAAAACATCGCGCCCGAAGAGCAAGGTCACCAAGCCGGTTACGCCAACGGTGATGAGTAACCCACCGCGCGAGTAGGTAGCCAACAGCACCAGCGTGGACAATGCCAGCAGCGCAGGCTCCAGCCATCGCTTTGAGGTGAGGCGGAAATTTGTCAAGATGGCGGCGAATAAAAACGGGAAGAAGACTGTGGCGAGTTGTCCCGCCAGCCAGGCAGGTTCATATGCCAAGCCAGAGATGCGATTCGTGCGCACGAGTTCACGCATTGAAAAGGCGAGCTGCCAATGCGTGACCATTTCTTTGTCGAGCAGTTTGGTGTAAAAAGTAACGGCTTGCAAACCGCTCCATGCAAGGTTGAGGCACAAACCCGCGAAAATCCATGTGACGGTGAAGCGCAGATCGGATTCGTTTTTGTTCATCCACACCGCGCTGACGAAAAAGGCAATGCCGATGACGAGCGTGATCAGTGCACGAATGGCGCGAGCATCGAAGGTTTGTCCGCGCAGAGGGATGGGGTTAAGGAGTGAGCCAATGCTTGCGGAGAAGATCGCAAACAAGACGAATGCGCCCAACGCCAAAAAGGCACCCGGAATGACGAGTGATATTTTTTTGCGCCATGCCAGAACCAGCAACAACGGCAGTAATATTGCCAGCGGATACAACGCCAGCGGTCGGACAAGTGTGCTCTCGCCCAAGCCAGGAAACCAACGAAAGCTGGTAACAGGCAGCGTAAGCATGGCAATAGCCCAAAGTGTGCGGGGTAAGTTTGCCACAGAAAACACAGAGAGCATGGAGGATTTCATTTTGATTTGAGGAAAAGAACAAAGAATACAGCCAGCAAAACAAATGCCATTGCGCCCGCAAGCAAATAATTCGCAAGCGGAATGCTGCGCTCTTTTGGCTGGTTCGCAGATTGTGTCACTTCGAGCTTGATGAATTCATTTAAATTGCCTGCTTCAATTTCGGCTTGGACTTTTTCGGCAAAGGCAGTTGCCCAGGCAGAAGCAAGTTCTTCTGCTTTTTGTGGGTCTTTGTCATCTGCGTAAAAGTGCCAGCCTGCTTCGGCGGGTTGAGAGAGATTCAATTTTCCATCACGGAGTTCTTCAACAGGCGCATCGAGTTGACCCAGAACATCATCGGAAAAAGCAAGTTCCACCATTTTGCGGGCTTCGCGTTCGAGGTAATAAAAATCCTGCCGGTCTGTGTTTTCAGGAAAGGCTTCTTCAAAATTAAAGTCCACGTTGACAGTGGCTTTGGCGCGATACTCCGGCGGAAAGATGAAATACACAGCCGCGCCAAGAGCGGAGCCAATGAGCACGCTCAATACCCAAAATCGCCAGGCTTTGAGTAAACGGATGAGGTCGTCGAGAGAGGGAGAAGAGAAAAGAAAATTCATTTTGGATTTACGATTTACGATTTCCGATTTGCAAATTTACCAATCTACTAACTTACCAATTACTACTTACTTCCTTATCCGCCATTTCCAGAGCGGACCGATGATTTTTCTTAGATAGTATTTTGCCACAATTGGGGAGAAAAAACTGCCGCCATCGCGATAGTGAACCCGCAGCATCTCCTTCCAGCCGCGCTCGTCGTTGACGTTGGTCTTGCTGGAGGTGTGGATTCTAAAATTCGCCCAAGTCTTACCGGGCAAGTAATGAAGCGGAGCCTGTTTGGCAATACGCACCCAGAGATCGTAATCCATGGCGAAATAAAAAGATGGGTCGAGCGGACCCAGCTCCTTCCAATATTTGGCGCGGAAGAACATGGTCTGCTGAGGGATGTGGACGTAGCCGCTACGCAGTTTGGCATAGTCCGTTTGACGAGAGGCGAACTTGCCGATCACATCACCTGCTTCGTTGATGAAATCACAATCGGCATACACCAATGCTGGTTCTGGATGCGCAACAAGATAGTTAACCGCATCTGCGACGGTGTGCGGACTGGCATAGGTATCATCCGAGTTCAGCCAGGCGAGAATATCCCCTTTGGCGCGATTGAAGCCTTTGTTGATGGCGTCGGTTTGACCTTTATCTTTGACCGATTCCCAATATCCTAGTTTAGCTTCATATTTTTTGATAATATCCACGCTGCCGTCGGTCGAGCCACCATCCATGATGATGTATTCGATGTGTGGGTAGGTTTGCCCCAAAACAGATTTGATCGTCTCTTCAAGATATGAAGCCTGATTGAACGATGGGGTGACGATGGTGACAAGGGGCAGGGCGGCTGGTTTCATAATGGCTAAACGCTCTGGACGGGGCTAAGCCCCGTCCAGAACAAGAAGATTATTTCCACTCTTCTTCAGAATAAAACGACCCAGAAGTCCCTTCGGTGATCTTTCGCACGCGGGTAATTTCTTCGGGGGAAAGGATCTTCTTCCAGTTATCGAGGTTGGCGCGGCTATCGAGTTTGACGGAATGTGTTTTGTTCTTCGCAAGTTTGGCAGGGTTCTCAGAACTGCTGGAGTTTTGAATGATGTCTTTGACCTTATCGGTGAAATCTAAACCCAACGATTTATACAAGGTTTGATAGCCACCAATGGGGTCAAGAGAAAGGTCTTCGTGGCGCACAATGTGAAATTGGGGGAACCCGGACCGGGTCGAATGAACGAAGCGGTAAATTATTTTCCAGAGCAATGCCGCCTGCCCAACAATATCATCTTTGGGCATAGACTCCATCGCGGCGCGATCCCCTTCCAAATGGTCACGCATAAAAAGCGGCTGGTTGAGAAAATTGCCAAAGTCAAAATTCCAGCCGAGACGTTTGAGGCTGCCAACAAAGCCGCCGGGGTGACGTGCCGTGATCACAACCTTGCAATGCAATTGCTTTGCAAGCCATGGTGTCGAAAAAACTGCAAACGGGTCTTTGATTAAGGCACGCTGCCCATGCATACTGCCGATAAAGAAAGTATGGAAATCACGCCCCATGCGCAAAAAATCTTTGAACGAACGCAAAGATAATATCTCATGCACAGTGTGATATTGAAAGTTCAAGAGTTCATTGAACGTAGGCAGATAGTCTGCACCGTTATCATCGGTGATGTAGGTATACCAATACTTCACCGGCGTGCGATAGATACCCGGGCGATGCAGCACATTGAGCGGTTCGCTGATATAGGCGGTATCAGCATCGGCAGCGAGCATTTTGCCAACCCAGGTGGTGCCACTGCGATGCGAGCCGGTGACGAGGATGGGAGCCAGATTATTCACTGAAGTAATTGAGGACATCTTCTTCTTCCACAGAGATCGCGGATATCAAATCAACGCCATAGATCCGGGCAGCACATTGGTTAACCCAGAAATAAGGACGAACATCCAATTCTTTGGTACCTTCATAACCATCCAGTGCAGGGAGCACCAGCTCGGTCTGCCCGGCGGCTTTCATTTCATAGATCATCTGCTCGCGTTCGTCCCAACGTAAGGCGAAGAGACGGCGAAATTCATACGTTGCCAACGGCTGGCGCATCATCCAGAACGGATAGAGTAGAGATACGAATGCAAGCGTCATGACCGCATAACGCATGAAGTTTAGAAACCTAATATAGGATAGCACATAACCCGCGCAAATGCCGAACGCGGTCAAAGTGATGGTCAACATAAAATGCGCAGGGAATCGCACCCGCTCCACCGGGTACGACTGTCCATACGCGCTGGGGGCAAAGGATGCAAAGACCAATCCATATAAGAGGAGCGGGATTAGGAGGAATAGCCAGTAGACACGCGGCTCAAACTTAACGTTGGGCTGATTCTGCATAAAGAGCATGGTCATCAGCGACGAGATCGCCAGCAGACCCAGGAAAGGGATGGGAAGCGTGGTGAACGAAATGCGTAAAAACAAGAAAGCAAATTCAAACGCGCGGAGCAATGCGGCTGTCAAAGTTGGGGAGCCATTTTCATCATTGATGCGCAAAGCATTGGCAGGTGCAAGGAACATCACGACTAGAGCCAGCAATGCACCAATTAGCAGGGCACTCAACAAGGTCAACGCAGGTGTGCGGCGCGGCGATTTATCAAAGAGGATGACGCAGAAGATCGAAAGGGAAAGGATCGAGATATGTAACGCTCCCACTGTTTCAGACAAACCGCCGATAAAGAAGGCGAAAAATCCAAATAGGATCGCCAATGGCAAGGTCACTTTTTTCATGCGAACAAGATTCACCAACCAAGCCGCGAATAGTGTGAAAAAGACGATCGGCGTGAGATATGAAACCTGTCCCGGGCGCCAATAGAGGATCTGGAACACATTCGGTGTGGTGAAAAACGAAAAGAGCGCAAGGGTTTCTGCAACAAGCAGAAGAACGGGTATGGGCAATTTCAAACCGAACAACTTGTTCAATTCAGATAACAGCCAGTACAACCCAATGACCCAAAGAACAACATGCAAGGTGGGCACAAAGGCAATATTCCCTGGGAAGAGTTCCCAAAAGCCCAGCACGAACAGGTTCGAAAAGCGATTGGATTCAAAAAGGTATTTATTCCAGCTAGCTGTAAAAATATTCCCAGATTGCATATTCAACAGCAGGCAGTAATCATCTGCCATGTAACGGGAGAAGATACCGAGGTAGGCATAAACAACCAGTGCCGCGCCCATGGCAAGACAACCAAACCATAAAAGATAATGCGATGTTCGATTTTTTTCAAAAACAATGGACATGAAAAACGACTCAATTCCTAATTAATAGTTCAGGGAACTTCCTGAGATTCCAACGCGCGGCACGACTCAGACTTGCACGTTTTTAGCTGTGACAGCCACTTCGAGAACGCATCCATCAAGGATGGGTCGGCAATGGACGAAATATTTTCCATTTGATATGGGTCTTGTGTGAGGTCATACAATTCGACAAAACCATCCGGGTGTTCGTTATAAGTATATTGCAGGGTGCGAATCCCTGCCGAATAAGATAAGGGATTGTTATTTTGAATAGCTCCAAGCAAGTTTAGCAAACCAGGTATGGATGCTTCTTCCTCTTCACCGCCAAATGTATATTGCTGCAACAGAAACCCATTACGCCAATCCGCGGGGACGCTTCCATTAACCAATGTGGAAGCAAAAGAGCGCCCATCAACAAAAGCAGGCGGAACTACTCCTCCCCATTCGGCAAGGGTAGGTGCGATATCGATCACGCTCGCAAGGAACGGATCAATAGTTGTTCCAGCTGGCAAACCGGGTCCGCGGACGATGAAAGGCACCACGATATCTTCCTCGAACAAGGAACTCTTCCCTCGAAGAAGACGGTGCTGCCCAAGCGTGAAACCCTGATCGGAGGTAAAGATCACGTACGTGTTCTCCAATTCTCCCGAGGCTTCAAGAGTTACAAAGAGGTCTGCGATCATTTCATCAACCGCCAACATGGAAAGAACACGGCGACGATAGTACTCGTCGATCTTTGCCTCGTCTTCCAAGGTCAACAATGGATTGCTGCGCAACAAGGGAGATTTATCATTTATATCTACTTCATTAAACGATGGTGGGCGCGGTGCTTGAATCGATTGCAATAGGTCTGCATGGCGACGGGCAAATGCCGCCGGTTCATGCGGAGCAAAAGGTGTAATGTAAAGGAAGAAGGGAGCCTCATCTTTCGCGGCACGTTCAATAAAGTCCGTGCTTTTACGGCTCATTACATCCGTAAAAAAGTTCTCTTCATCTGGTCCGTATGGGACAAGGACTCCATTTTCATTAAGGTAATAGTCATAACCATCGTAGGCATTCTTGCGCCCCGGACTGTACCATTCCGTCCAACCGGGCGGGATGTAGGTACGGTCATCGGCATTGGGGTAGGCATTGAGATACTTGCCGATCAGAGCGGTGCGATACCCAGCCGCTTGCAGCCAGACGGCAAGCGTGGAGTCTTCCGTGCCCAATTCATAGAATTTCGGAAAGCCTCCATCTGGCGCAGAATTATTGTAGACCTGATGGTTGTGGGTGTATTGTCCGCGTAATAGGTTGACGCGCGACGGACAGCACATGGGAGTGGTGACAAGAAAATCTTCTACGGTAACGCCCTGATCTGTAATGTACTTCTTTAGGTTGGGCATGTATTGGATCGTACCCAGCCGCTCATCAAGATCATCGGCAAGGATGAGGATGATATTCGGGCGTTTTTCAACCTCCAATACAACAACGTCATTCTTGGAGCCGAAAGATATGCAACCAGATAACAAAGCCAGGAAAAACAAAGAAATGAAAAAGCGAAGTTGAAGCGGGAGTTTCATCAGGAGTTAGGGATTCAAAAGATAAATCGCGTACCCATCCCCTTCGGCAAAGACAGGGTAGGTACTGAGTTTTTCTTTGAGATAGGTCTGACGAGCAAAGTCGTCAAGATCGGTAACAACGAATAGGTCTTTCTTGGAAGCGATCTCTGCAAATTGTTCTTCCAGGTTTTGCTTGCCGCCGCGTTCGTCGGCATAACGCAGGTCACCGGAGGTGGGCCAGGAGCTGATGTTCTGCCAGCCCCAATAAGCAAGACGGGCTCCGTAATCTTGCGTCAGCCCGGCTAGATTATACCCGTCTGTGATGGTGCGGATCTCTGCCCACATCTCGGCTTGCGGACGATAATCCACGGCATTGAGGGTGTTGCGGACGTTCCATGTGGAGGCGATAATGCCGAGGAGAAGAAAGAGGAAAGAGGAAAGACGCAGAAAGTTTGTTGTTGTAAGTTGCGCGAGTTTGGCAAAAAGAAAATCTGCAAGCGGAGCCATGGACAATGCCACGATGGGAATCAACGGCAGAGAGTAGTAGTCGTGGGTGTGAATGTGAAAGTTAAAGTAAAAGCCAAAGAGGGCGTACCCGGTCCAAAGTCCGAGAAGGAGGCGTTGTTTTTTATCCTCAAAGAAAAAGAGACCGAGCAGGGCTAGCATCAGAGTGAATCCGCCAATGACGAGATTCAACATATTGAGCCAGCCCACATAATAAGACGGGCTAAGAAAAAGGCTGGGGATGAAACGCCCGCCAAATTGTTGACCGAGAAAATCTTGCACGAAGATGCCGTAGATGAGGTATCCCGCGCCGGGGAGGATGCCCAGCAATGCCATGATGTAAAGCTGCGGATCCTTCAACGCCTCTTTCATGGACTTGTGGCTGAGTACCGCTCCCAAGCCTCCGCCAATGACGAAGAAGGCTGCCGGGAATTTGATGAAGATGGCAAGCCCGCCGAAGAGACCAGCGAGGATGGCAAAGAGCCAAGAGCTTTTTGAACCGCGAAGCTCGCCAAGATCGCTAAGTTTTTCTTGGTTTTCCTTGGCGTCCTTCGCGGTCTTAGCGGTTAATGTACTTGCCCACTCCCAAATCGCCCACAAGAACATGATGATGAGCATCGTCATGAGCGGATCAGGTTGGAAGCTGCGGCTGGCGATGATAGCGTACGGCAATAAAAGATACACAGCGGTTGCAGCAATTGCACCATCTTCTGATGTGAGGCGACGCGCGAGCAGATAAAGGAAGATGCCGCCGATGAGCCAAAAGGCGGACGAGTACGCACGCGCCACCCAAACTTGCTCGCCGGTGAATTGATACGTCCATGCGACGATGCGCTCGAAGAACTCAGGCTCAACAGAGGCGCGTAGATTCCATTGCTGGATGGCGAAGGCGCGTTCTTCCGAAGGAACGTCGGTTCGGGTTTCATAGTACATACCGCGGGCTTTGAGCAAAGACAATAACTGACGCGTGGAATGAAATTCCAAAGGCAGGTCGGTAAGATCATACAAGCGGACAGCGATGCCAAGTGTGAAGATGACGATGAGGGCAAACGTCCGCGCAGGTTTGGTGGAGAAGAAGGAATTCATGAGGAAAGAGTATTGTAACGTAAATTCATGAGGGGAAAATTGGATAATTTGAGGCAATGGAAAATCAAAAACTTTCGCCTATTAATATTAAAAACAAGTTTTTTTCGAATATCAAAGTAAAATAAAAAAAATAAATATAAGGTTCAATGCCAATGAAAAAAGCTATTATCTTACCTAGCAAAAATTTTTACACAGGATGTATTTTAGGGATCATATTTGGCTGTATAGTTGGCACAGTAATAGGTGCGTCTGGTAATAGTTCAAATAAAGCCATGCAAAACGTCATCACTGCAACTAAATCAAAAGCTCAAGCAACACCTTCAAATACTCCCGAATTAAACACTCCATCCCCAACAACAACACCAATTTTTTCTCCAACAGCTACAAACACACCCATACCCTATTTTTTAGAGACCCCACTAACTAACTGTGGAGAAAATTTATTATATAACGCGAAAGCTGAGGTAATAAAAATACCGATTATAGAGAATGACCAAATCATTGAAAACGCAAGCTATGTAAAAATGACCTATACAATTAGAAATGCCTATGAAAATACACCAATATATGGATTCGAAATACACCCTTCACCGGGATACGAAACCTCTGAAAGATATCCGAATACTTTATTCAATAGCAATTCCCCGTTCCAGCCCAATGAAGAAGCGGTACTAACTAGTCAACATTTATTTCTTCCTGAAAATTGGAAAATAGAAGATCATCCAAATTCATTTATGAAATTCCCCGAAAATATGTTTTTTCGACCTTATCCTAATATAGGTGGACATACTATTAATTTTCAAATAATTGAAATCCCTGACTCTCTATCTAATAATAAAGAAATAAAATGCGATGGAGCAGTCACTATTCAATAATTAACATGGAGACGAATATGGATATTAGTAACCGTTTCTCGCTAGCAGATTTTTTTGCATATTTATTTCCGGGAATATTCACATCAGCCGGTTTATATTTACTTATATCCCTAACACCCTTAAATCAAAAACTTGAAGGTTTATCTATAAATAGTATTGGTGTGGGAACACTGTTCTTAATCTTCAGTTTTATTGTTGGTATCATTAATTCTGGATTTTCAGAAATAATGACTAATTCCATCAGACATAAAAATGATGCTGTAATAACATTAGATGGATTTGAGGCAAATGTCAAAAAAGCATTTGTAAAAACCTTTGGAGGGAAAGAAAATTTCAAGTGGACGAGAGCGCATTTTTATTTATGCCGTTCAATGGTTACACAATATATGCCAAATGAAGTTCCTGAAATTCAACGCCAAAGTGGACTTCGTCAACTTAGAATGAATTTATTACCTGGCATAGTAACTTGGATGTTTACTGGAGCTTACTGGGGCTGGGAGATTCATAATGATTTTTCACAAGCTTGGGGTATTAGCGTAATTCTGTTTTCTATAACCTTAGGAGTGTTTATTTTTCTTAATACCTTAAATAGAATGGAAAACAACAATAAACGTGAAGCCAGAGAAACAATTGCTGCTTTCTTAATAGGTTGCGAAACAGGGTTATTCAAGAGAAAATAATTAATTATCGTAGAGATGCTTCGCTGGCGCTCAGCATGACAAACAAACGAATGACCAACCTCCAAACCGCCTCTGCAAAATTTGACACCCTCACGAACGGACAATGCCGTCCGCAAGCCGCGGCGTTGAAATTTGACTCCACGGGCGACCTGCACGCGCTTGATCATTACTTTCCCATCACACGCATTCTTGATGATGTTGATTCTTTTTATCAACTCGTTCAGCACATTGCGCAGCATCCCAACTTTGACCTGCAACTCATCGGCACGAACAGAACGAATCTAACATCTCAAATGCCTGCATCGGTGCGGCATCTTGTGGCGGGTCATCTTGCCGAGGTCTTTTACTTTCGGCGCGACATCCTTGCGCGCTTTCTTTCCAGTCCGCGCCACTTTCAACTGTACACCACGCCCGAAGCCTTTCATCAGGATGGCGGCATCTCCGGCGGATGTTACAACCCCGCGCGCGAGTCCATTCAACTGGTTTTATCGCGTCTTTTCGAAGGCTTCAACGGCGCAACGCCGGGCGTCTGCCCGTTCCTGCATGAGCTGGGTCACATGCTCGATGCGTTCGACGCAGCTTCCGGGTCCATGAAGCGAGGCGAGGGACTGTATCCCGGATTAAGAGTCAGCGACGGCGACATCTTCACTCCCCAAGCGCGGACTCTCTTCCTCCAAGGCAAACGCCTCGAACTGACCCGCTACCTGGCTCGCCAACATGGAGATTTGACTCAGCCGATTCCGGTTGGGCATCCGTATGTCTTTCAGAATGATGGTGAATTCGTGGCAGGCTATCTTGAAATGTTCTTCCGCAACCCACATTACTTCAGCACCCAAAATGCAGATTTGTTCATGGCATACGTTGAACTCTTCGGCTACGACACCCGCCGCGCATGGGCAGAAGATTTTCCCCATTACGTCAACGCCAACCGCAGCTTTTACGCCAGCGGACAAAAACCATCGAAGACAAAGTTGACGATCCCCGAATAAAAACATGACTCATACAAATTCAAAGTTCTTAAGAACAAATAGGACGCGGATTTTTAAGACTTTTTCCGCGTAAATCTGCGCTCGTCCGCGTCCCATATTAAGGGGGAACTACGTTCGTTTAATGTTCTGCTTTCTTTTCTGTAAAACCCATCCCCGCAATTTTCCCAACCCAAAAACATTCAAGACCGCCGAAACAAAAATATTCATACGCTTCAACGCCACTGGCGGATAAATGAAAAAGGCGCGAAACCATGCCTGCAAGGCTTTCCCCGGCAACCCACCATCGAGCAGATAACGCGCATCTACTCGAAAGGCGGAGGCGTGGGCACGACGGTCAATTTTATGAATAATGGCAGCCAGGTCTTTATCCTGTGCGATGGTTTCCAGAATGCGAAAGGCTTCACGCCCAAACTCAGCGGCTTTGGCAACGTTCTTTGCTTCGGCATGATAGCGTGCCGCTGACCAGGTTTGATTTATGTGCAAAATTTTTCCCTGCTTGGCGATCTTTATCCAAAGCAAATGATCGAGCAAAAAGTGAAACGTGAGGTCGAGTCCGCTGGATTTTTGCAGTGCCGAACAGCGCATGAACACCGCCGGTTGACCGATGATCTGAAAACACAGCAAGTCTTCAAGAGTCAGTTGTTTATAGGTCAGGGTATTGAAGGTCTGCCCGTTCTCGTCCACGGCGAGCATGTTTGCATAGACCAGAACGACCTCCGGGTTTTCCTCAAACACTTTCACAGCCGCACTGACCGTGCCCGGCAGATAATAATCATCCGAGTTAAGCCATGCAACGATCTCACCCGTGGCACGCGCAAAACCTTTGTTGATGGCTTCGGCTTGCCCATTATCTTTTGCCGATTCCCAATGCGCCAATTTCCCCGCATATTTTTTAATGATCTCCACGCTTCCATCTGTGGAGGCACCGTCCACAACAATGTATTCGATGTGGGGATGATCTTGATTCAAAACAGAGAGCATGGTCTGCTCAAGATATTTGGCTTGGTTGTATGAGGGGGTGATAATGGAAACGAGGGTCATGGTATCGGCAGGGTAGGGGCGCAGCAATGCTGCGCCCCAACAGGTTAACGAAGGTCATAAAGAACATACCCATCGCCTTCGATCGCAATAGGATATGTATCAAGAATTTTTTTCAACCCCGGCTGTTTGTCCAACTGCCCAAACGCGGTGACGAGAAAATAATCTTTCCCCTCCGTCAGATCATCGAACTGCGCGGCATTATCTTTATCGGGGTTGCGGGTGGCGGCGAGTTCTGTGGCGAGGGGCCATAAATCCACTTTGCGCCAGCCGTAGAGCATCAGGCGATAGCCATAATCTTGAGTCAACGCGATCACTTTTGCATCCGACGAGAACGCCTCGCCCACCCCATTCCAAAATGCGGGTTCATGCCGGAAACTTTCAGCTACAAGTACAGAACGAGAGACATACGCTTGATACCCGATCACAGCCACGACCAGCGCGATGAAACCCGCGGCTCTGACTCCGCCCATGCCTGCCACACTTTCAGTGATCGGACTCAACACCACGGCAAGTCCCAGCGCAAGGATGGGGATGAGTTGAATGTGATAGTAACTGTGGGTGTACATCTGGAAAGGCAAGGTCAAGCCGTAAAGCAAATAACCGATCCACAAGCTGATGAGCAGCCAGCGCATCCGCGAGGGAGCGATGAACGCGCCTGCAATGCCAAGGAAGAGAATAGTCAAACCGAAAAGCGTGCCGAGAAAAGCCAGCCACTTTGTATAAAAGTCGGTGCTGGTGATGAGCTTCATCAGCGCTACCGTCCACGCGAAGAAATATTCAGTGGACCGCCCGGAACTTAACACCACATAAAACAGCAAAGCTGGCAGCACCATAATGACTGCCATCACCCAAACCTGTTTGGACTTCCAAAAATCTTTACCAAGCGTGAACAGCACCATCGAGATCGCCGTCGCACCCACAAAGAAAGCAATGACGATCTTTACAAATGTCGCGAAGCCAAGAAAAACTGCCGCAAGAATCGCCCACCTCCACGTGAGCTTCATCCCTACCTCACCTGTCAGGAGAGGTGAACTGTCCTCGCTCCAGCGATAGAGAAAGTACATGCCGATCACAAAAGCCGAGGTCATCAACGGGTCAGGTTGAAAAGAGCGGCTGACTTCCACAGAGAAGGGTAGAACAAAATAAAATGCCATTGCGATCAGCGCCGCCCACAGATGAGACACACGACGCATGAGATCGAAGAGAGCAACCCCAGCCGCCAACCAGAAGAGAGTCAACCAAACGCGAGCTACTGCGATGCTCTCGCCGCCAGTCAGGAAGTAAGAATAGCCCACAATTGTTTCAATAACGGGCGGTTCATATTTCCCCACCGAGTTCGCAAAGGATGATGCCAACTGGCGTTGTTCTTCGGTGGCAGATGGCAATGCGTTGTAATAGATCTCGCGCGCAACCAGCGAATTGCGAAGTTGACGTGAGGTATGAAAGTCGAGCGGAGGGTCGGTGAGATCGAGGAGTCGTAAGAGTCCGCCCAGGGCGAGGAGAAGGATGAAGAGGGCAGACCAGGTATTGGTACGGGAAAGAGGCGAGGAGGTCATGAGGGATAAGTAATAATTAATACGTGGTCTCGATATGCGCGGAAAGAACATCCGCGCTATTCGGCCATCAGATTATTAGAAGAGTGAATTGTAGTCCACTTTGGGGAAGACGGTCAGTTTGCCGCCCACGGTGGCATCCACGATCTGACGACCAGCTTTGGCGTAGGCTTCGCGCGCCATGATGTAACCGACCTCGGAGGTGTCGAGATCGGGCAATTGCCATTTGACGCCTTTGCCAAAATAATTGGGCATGAAATGATTCAGGTCATCGCCTTCAGAGACAACGGTTTTGTTGGCGTCACCTTTGGATGTGAAGTTATGATCGACGCCGATGAGGATGGCTTTTTCAATACCCATGTGATACGCCATTTGCAATGCAAGGTTCGTGACTGTTGCGCCTTCCCAAACTCGTCCGCGGACATCGGTTGCAAAACGCGGACCCGTGTAGGTGGTGTAAACGAAGGTGGGGAGATTGGTAATTGGTAATTGAGGATTGTAGTGACGATGCGAGCGCCAGGCAATGAATTGCGGAACTTGCAGAGCAAGGAAATCGCTGACAAATTGTTCGATGACCAAATCGTTCGTGACGCAAATATACGAAGTGGTGAAACCGAGGTCAGGAAAAGCGAGATAAAAACGATTCATACCAAACGTGATCTCATTCTTGAGTTTGCTGAGATCGGTCTGCTTCAGCGACGGTCCATTGCCGATGATGAAAGCACGTTTGCCTTTGTGAATATCCTTCAACGCGGCGAGACGTTTAATACTCTCGCGTCGCCACGGATGAAAATACGCGGCAGGTAATTGGGGGATACGGCGAATGCCATCATAGCTATCGCGGACAAGATTCCAAAGCGGCGGGGGAATGATGGACTTGAAAGTTTGCTTCATGCTCATTTTGGGTAATTCGATCGGATCGTGAACAAACTGACAAGAATCAAGATGTCCATTACAGCAGCCAGAATGAAAAGGATATCTGGAAAGCCAATAAAGGTCAAACCCAAATTGACCAGTACGATCACATTTGCAGTGATATACACCCATCGCTCGGGTTGGGCGAGCATGCGCGCACCTGCTACCAAAGAGAGAATGACCAGCACAAAGAAAAAAGCTGGCAGGGCTGTGGTCCAGCCGTTTTTATCTTCAAGCATGCTATAGACGAATATTCCGCCTGATAACAGCCACAGGGCTGCATTCACATAGAACAGGCTTTGAGCAGTAGCAATGCGAGAAAGAAATACCTCGCGGGATCGTTTGTTTACTTTCTTCATGCAGATAAATATTCATCCCGTGACATATAGAGGAAGGTCAGGGCTGCTGCGTTAAGCAGAATAAATACAACATCTGCGAGCCCGATCTGATCGAAGATGGTTAGGACAATACTCAAAACCAGGATGCTCACTGTCAGGTAGTAGGCTACCCGGTTCTTTTTCCTTAACCAGAAGTAACTGGCAAGAAGAAGGATCGAGGCAATCAGCATGGTCAGTGAATAAACAATGTACAACCCCACCATCTCGGGGGCTTGCGCCAGCCGTGTCAATGTGCCGATGCTAAATACCGCCAGCAATGCAGCCAACAACAGAAGCAGGTAGCGTGCTAATTGAGATTTTTTCATGGTTACTCCGTACTGAGTCTTGCAGTCGCGCCGCCATCCACGATCATGGCTTGACCGGTCATAAAGGAAGATTGTTCGCTGTCTGCGAGAAAATAAATAGCGTTGGCAATTTCGGCGGGTGTGCCAACACGACCGTTGACTGTTTTGCGAGCGAGGTTATCGAGCCGTTCCTGCACATCACTGCCACCCAAATGTCCGCGCCCGAGACCGGCACGCAGCATGGGCGTATCCACCGCGCCGGGCAAAATAGCGTTGACGCGTATGTTATCTGGCGCGAATTCAATCGCAAGGGCGCGAGTGAGCGCGAGCAATCCGCCTTTGGATGCGGCGTATGCGGCAATATTGGTGGAGGTCTGCACAGCATGGACGGATGAGACATTCACAATCGCACCGCCTCCCGCAGCTTTCATGAGAGGATGTGCCAATTTGACGAAGAGGAAGGCAGAGCGCAAATTGGATGCCATGACCGCATCCCACTCATCGACAGTTGTTTCTACGAGTGGTTTTGCCACCTGCACTGCGGCATTGTTCACCAGAGCATCCAACGTCGGGTGGAAATCTTTTGCCTGTTGAAATATCTGCTCGACAGAGTCAGGCTGGGAGATATCAGCTTTGATGAATCGTCCGCTTGCAGGAAACTCATCGCCAAAGTCATTACGGTCCACGCCGATGACGCGCCAGCCGCGTTCAGAAAAATGCTTGATACAGGCGCGTCCGATCCCGCCGCCTGCGCCAG
>JAFLCF010000103.1 GCA_017303735.1 Anaerolineae bacterium | reverse complement strand
GAATGTAAAACTCGCGCCAGATAAGTTCGTTCAGCCAGATCTCAGCGCCTTTAGAGTCTGCGTGATGCGTGATGCGTGATGCGTGAACTGCCTGACGTAAACCGATCATCCCGAAGCGCAAATAAGGCGAAAGGGCAGAGGTGCCATCCAAGTCCATGCGGTTGCGGTCGTCGTGGTAATTGGTAATTGGTAAATTGATAAATCGGTCGAGACGCCGCAATGCCTCAGCTTCACCGGCTGGGAAAAGTTTGCTTGGTGTAAATTCTGGCAGCGGCTCGCTCCGAACCCCGGAGGGTGTTGAAATGCTTTTGGGAGCTGGGAGCAGTTTGATCTTTGTGAGTTGCGCTTTCCAGGTCTTTGAATAGGGCGTATACACCGTGTAAGGTCTGCCATCTTGTTTGAGGATGGATTTGGGGTGATGTACCGTCTGCCCTTGGATCAGTTTGAGGGGCAGAATCTTTTGGATAAGCGCATCGCGTTGATGGGCGTAGGGGGTGTAATCCTCTTCAGCATAAATAGTTTCAGCTTTTACTTCGTTAAATAATTGGCGTAATACGTCTACGGGTTTGCCTTTGCGAATGACTAAATATGAGTTGCGTTTGCGAAGTTCTTTATCCAACGAAGATAAACCTTCGTAGAGAAAGTTTAGGCGGCGGGCGGATAGGTGCTCAAGTGCCGGGTCGAGGATAAAGACTGGCAGGGTTGTACCCGCTTCGAGCGCGGTTTGAAGCGCAGCGTTATCTGTTAAGCGCAGGTCTCGGCGAATCCACCAGATATTCTTGGTCATAAAGATTGTGGAACTAGGCTCTTGCCGTTATCCAGCCACATCATGCGGATGAGGGGATGCGTGATGGCAGGTTGATCGTTGATCTTGATGATGGCATCGCCCAGACGGTTCAGATCGAGATGACCTTCGTTGCCTTCCGAATCTGAGAAATCGAGCGAACCATAGCCGCGAATTTGGGTGTTTCCAAAGAGCGAAAGCGCCAATTCGCTGGTGAGAATGCCGTTGAATGTAGCTTCGTAGGTTTTTGATGTGAAGATAAATTTTGAAGGGGCGGGCATGCCTAGTCCGCGCCAGCCGATGGTGGTGCCAAGGATGGTTTCGGAGCCCTGAAAAAGATCGCCGTTGTTCATTTCGGCAGAGTAGGTGATCTGGTACGCAGGTGAACTGCTTACTAACTTTGCAGCAACAAAAGCCCCTGTTTGCGGGTCGCGTTCACGGAAGGTGTCACCGACACGGTTGAAAGTGGGTTGGTAATAGGCACGTCCGAACGAGGTGGCAGAGGCAACGGCGTAGACGGAAATGGCTTCGAGTGCCACCGCTGAATTGTTTTGTTGCAAGGCTTCTGCCGCTTTAACAAGCCATTCCGTTTTGTGCATGCGGCGCACGATGTATCCTAACAGTGTCGTGCCTTCAGGCGGAAGTTCGTAACGAAGGGTGTCAATCAACATGGGAGTTCCTTCTTGAAACCAAAGACTGCGTTGCGTATGGGATTAATCTCCGTTGGTAGAGACAGGGACTGGTTGCGCCGAACGGATGCGCATCTCTGCCGCGATGGGGTGATTGAAGACTGTAAAGAATATGTACACGGTGATACCCAGCATTAAGACCGCGCCAAAAACTCCGGGTGACCATGTGCCAAAATCCTGCAATAAATATCCGCCAATGATGGGAGCAAAGATGCGGGTGGTGCTTTCAATCGAAGCGCCCAGACCCAAGATCCCGCCGACCTCTTGAGGTTGAACGGCTTTGGTTAATGTAGAGGAAAGTAGGGTGTTAAGAATGCCGCCTGAGAGTGCTGTTGGAGCGAGCACGACCAAAAGCCAGAAGACATTGGGCGTAAGTGCCCACCCAATGAGAGAGACCGTCATCATGATACAACCGATCAAGATAAGCACATCTTCACGGTAGCGCTTGGTGAGCCGACCGATCAAGAAGCCTTGCACAATTACAGACAACACACCTACATACGTAAGGATAAAACCAGTATCACGTGCCTGAAAATTGAATTTCTGAAGGGCGTACAGGGCAAAGATGGTTTGAAAGATAGCAAACGCCAGCCCATAGAAAAAGCGGGCAGTCAGCAGCGCGCCAGTGAAGGGACGTGTCAATGCCTGGATTAAAGCTGCGAGGGTTACTGCAGGTTTGGTTTCAGGCATACTCGCGCGCTTCTCATCGGTCAATGATTCGGGCAGCCAGAAGTAGATCAGCAAAAGGTTGATGAAAGACAGCGCCGCCGCGACAAAGCCTGGAACTGCGTAGCCCCATTGGCTGAGCAGCCCGCCTGTGGCTGGACCAATAATGAAGCCCATGCCGAAAGCTGCACCGACCATTCCGAGCCCCTTTGAACGATCTTTTTCATCGGTCACATCTGAGATATAGGCTTGAGCCACACTGAGGTTTCCGCCGGTGAGTCCATCTACCATGCGGCTTAAGAAAAGTATGCCCAGCACAAATAAGTTGGCAACTTGCGGGTTGAATGCATTTGCCAGTGCAGTGCCGATTCCATCTGCAAAGCCCAGTAAGAGGAAGCCAAGGAAAGTTCCGAAGATGGATGCAAGCAGGATGGGGCGGCGTCCGTAACGGTCGGATAAGCGCCCAAGTAACGGTGCGCCGATCAACTGCATGACCGCATACGATGCCACCAGGATACCAGTTACTAATTGGGTGGCGCCGTATTTTTCAGCATAATACGGCAATAGCGGGAGGATGAGGCTAAACCCTAACAGGTCGACGAAAACGACCAGGATGACAGAGAGAAGACGTTTGTTCATAGTTCCTTTATGTAATTTCATCTGCAAAGGCATGCAGCCAGGTTTTGATAGGCTCGCCCTGGCCATTTATATGCTCGTCGACTGCATTCGAGTAGGCTTTCATGAAGTGATGTAACTCCTGAGCCTGACTTTCATGCATATTTAGCAAAGTCTTTAGCCATTCGATTTCTTCAGAGAGATGGGCAAGGTCACCAAGTTGCAGGGCGGCGGCGATATTGTTGCCAAGAAAGTGGATGCCTGTATTTAAATTTTCCGGCGACACCAACAGCGGCTGAATACGTTCTTTGATCGTGCTTTCGATATGGCTTCGTTTTGCAACAAAAGCATGTAAGGCGACTAGGTATTTCTGCGAAACGGTTTTGATCTCGCGGGTTGACTTTTTACCTTTCAAAACCTCTTCTACTTCCTGAATGGATAACTCAAGTGATTTGCCCAGATAGTGCCCGGGGATATGGTCAACCATGCTTTCACGTAAGCTGAAGATGCGCCCGCCGAAGGCAGTGTTCACATGTTGCGCTGTTAGAGCAAGCGCAGTGTGTTGAAGGTGTGCGGCACTGCTTAAGGTCTGTGCCACCAGAATAACAAGATTGGCTTTAACTTTGATCGCGGTCTCTGCGAAGCGGTCACTCGGAACATTGGCACCCAGGTAGATCACGTTAAATCCGCGGCGACGCAGAAGCAGGGAAAGCAATAACGGCGTAAAGGTGTGCCACTCATCGGGTGGGCAGCCGACCAATACGGTTTGCGGGCGAGTGGGGGCAGGGGAAGCGCTTAGCAGTGCGTCTAACCTGCGCATTGCAAGCCCAGAAGCAAAATGTTCCTGTTGAACACTGGCACGGTTTTCATACCAAAGAGCGCCGATCTCAGACATGCCTTTTTGCAGCACTTCAACGCAGACCGACTCAACCGGTGAGATGGAAAAGGCTTTGTTCAACGCTTGTTCGGCTTGGGTCTCATTAAAATTCAAGCAGGCGGCGATCCACTCTATGCGAATGTTATCAAGCGTATTGTCGGTTGAGAAATTGGCGTTTTGCGGCAGGATTATGTTCGTAGGAAACGATTCTGCCAGCGGGTCGGTATCTGAGCTAACCAGTTCATTCCAACGATCTACAGCGCGCGAAATGGAAAGCCCTTCTGCCTGCCTTGCGATCAGCCATTTGATGGTTTCAATGTCATATTGCGAATACAAACGGTGACCGCCAGCTGTTCGCTGTGGGGTGGGCAAGCCATAGCGGCGTTCCCACGCGCGCAGAGTATCTGCGGCGAGACCCGTTTCGCGTAGAACAGCTTTCAAATTAAAGGCAGGCGATTTACTAAGCATGAGGATTCCTCGTTAAGCTGGGGTTAGGGTGGCTTCGACCACCTTTTGCACAGCTATTGTACCCTGTTCCTTAAGGATTCGCTCACTTGTCAGACGAGCTGATAACAACACGATTGGCAGCCCCGTTCCGGGGTGGGTCGATGCTCCTGCAAAATACATGTTCTTGTATTGCGCATGGCGATTATGCGGGCGGAGATAACCGACCTGCCAGAAGTTGTGACTCAGACCGAAGGCGGCTCCCTTTTCGAGGTTGAAGCGCTCTTTCCAGATTTTGGGCTGATACACGATCTCAAACTTGATATGCTCTTTGAGGTCAGTGATGCCCATTTCTTTTTCGAGGCGGGCGAACACGGTTGCGCGTGCACGGTTCACCAAGGCATCCCAATCTTGTTTATTGCGTTCACTCAAATGCCCAACTGGGACGAGCACATACAGGGTTTCCTGTCCTTCTGGGGCAGCTGCGGGGTCGGTCCGTGCCGGGGCATGGACGTAGAAAGAGGGGATTTCAGGCAGGGTATTGTCTTCAAATATCTGGTCGAACGAAGCTTTGTAGTCACCGCCTAGAAATACATTGTGGTGTGCGATCTGCTTGTATTGTTTATCCACACCCCAATAGAACATAATGGTGGAGCAGGTGTAGAGCTTTTCGTCCAGCTTTTTGGCTTCTTTTACGTCAGGCAAGAGTTCTTTGTAGATATAGGGCAGGTCTGCATTGCCCACGAAGATATCGGCAGTGTAGGTCTTGCCATCTGCTGCGATCACACTTTCTACCTTGGATTTGCCAACGTTTATCTTTTTTACTGGGGAGTTGAAAACAAACTTCACACCCAGTTTTTCGGCAACTTTAGTGAGGGCTTGAATGCCGGCATACATACCGCCCATGGGGTACCAAACACCTTCAGCCAACTCGGTGTACTGCAACAGGGAGTAGGTGGCTGGGGCATCGTAGGGGCTGAGTCCCAGATACATATTCTGGAAGGTAAAGGCAGCCTTCAAACGCTCATCTTTGAAAAAGCGACCGGTGTTGGTGTAGTGCTTTTGAAGTGCCTTCAAGTTGAAGATCAAAGGCAGATTCTTCAAGCTGAAATACTCGAAGATGTTGAAGAAATTTCGTCCAACAAATTTATCGAGTGAAATCTTATAGTGTTTTGAACCCTCGGCAATATAGCCGAGAAAACCAGTAAAAGCGGTCTTGTCTACAGCTTCGAGCTGGGTCTGCATCTTGCCAATGTCTGAGGTCAGTTCGAGGCGCAGCCCGTCATCAAAATGGACTTTGTAGGTGGGGTCAATGCGACGCAGGTCGAGGTGATCGCTCAATTTTTCGCCGAGAGAGGCAAAGGTTTCCTCCCAAACTTCGGGCATGAGAAACAGGGTCGGACCAATATCGAAGCGGTGTCCGTCGCGAATAATCTGGTTACAACGCCCGCCTGGGGTAGGTTCCTTTTCAAGAACGGTTACATCGTATCCATTTTTTGCAAGGCGAGCGGCAGTGGCTATTCCGCCGATCCCAGCACCAATTACGAGGGCAGTTGGTTTCATGTTTATAAGTCTCCTTTTGTTCAGGTTGTATTTTACACGCCGTACAGTATTTGTCAAGGTTTTGTTTTTATGTTGACAAAACCTTGACAAATAGGATAATTTCAGTAAAATACAAAAAACAAAAAAGGAGAGACTTATGCAAGCACATGCAAATTGGGAAAGTCAACTATTATCCTTGGCGGGGCATATTCCACACCATACGTCACGTCCATTCTTTTCGTATTGGGCAGGCGATGATTCTTTGCGTATAGCCTACAAAGAAGCAGAAGCCATTACCGCTGCACATAGTAAGTCTTTCCACTTTGCCTCTGGCTTGTTACCCGAAGAAAAACGCGCTGCCGTTCGTGCCCTTTATGCCTTTTGCCGAACCGTAGATGATATTGTGGATGAAGTGGAATTAAAGAAAGATCGCGAATTCGAGTTGGATTACTGGCGCAATATTGTTGAAACCGCCTCCGCCTCGACCGACGACCGGGTTGCCGCTGCCTGGGCAGATACCCTCAGCCGATACCACATTCCGCGCCATTACGCCCTGCAATTGATCGATGGCGTTGCCCGCGACATTTCTCAGAACCGTTACCAGACTTTTGATGACCTTGCTACTTATTGTTATGGTGTGGCTTCAACAGTTGGCTTGATGAGCATGTACATTATCGGCTTTAAAGGACATGATGCGGTTCCTTACGCCATCAAGCTGGGAGTCGCGCTGCAAATGACCAATATTCTGCGAGACGTGGGGGAGGATTACCGCAATGGACGTTTGTATTTGCCGCGTGAAGAATTGATCACCTACGGAATCCGTGAAGAAGATATCGCCGCTGGGCGAGTGACCGATAATTGGCGGCAATTCATGAAGTTCCAGATCGAGCGCACACGTCATTTATATGAGGCTTCGTGGGCAGGCGTAAAACTGCTCGAAAGAGAAGGTCAACTTGCCATTGGGGCAGCCTCCGTGTTTTATCAGGGTATTTTGGAAGACATCGAGAAACACGATTATGACGTCTTCAGCCGCCGAGCTTCTTTAAGCGCGATGGGAAAAATTACCAAACTTCCCTCGTTGTGGATGAAGATTCGCTCTCTCCAGTAACCGCTAATTCGTTTCGTACCATACATCAAGGCGGGGCAAATCTTGCCCCGCCTTGTCTTTTTTTACTTGCATAGCGCAGACATGGTCTTTTGATATACTTGCCCCATGAAAAAAATCGTTCTTCTTTTTTCACTTCTATTGATTGGATGTTCAAGTACTTCCAATCCAACAACCACAGCACCAGCCACGGAGCATCAAATGGATATTCGATATCTTGCCCTCGGTGATTCATATACCATTGGCGAAAGCGTAAAAGAAGAGGACCGCTTCCCGAATCAACTGGCTGCTTTGCTTGAAAAAGACGGTTTGCAGGTGGGTGTCACCATCATTGCCCGCACCGGCTGGACGACCGATGAACTCTGGCAAGGGATTCAGGCTGCAACGGTCACACCTCCGTATGACTTGGTTTCCCTTCTGATCGGGGTTAATAATCAATATCGCAACCGCAGCATCGACGAGTATCGTACCGATTTCTCTTTTCTTCTTAATAAAGCCATCGAATATGCAGGCGGAGATGCGAATCGCGTGATCGTATTTTCCATTCCTGATTGGGGTGTAACACCTTTTGCCAGGGATAGAGAACGCATGACCGGAAATGACCTGAGCAATGTGGATGATCAGATCGATGCCTTCAATCAGGTTAATTTTGAAATTTCTCAATCGGCGGGCGTTCATTATGTCAATGTCACGCCCATCTCCCGCCAGGCAGTGGACAAGCCTTCGTTGATCGCCGGAGATGGCTTGCATCCCTCTGGCGAGATGTATGCTGAGTGGGTTAAATTAGCCTATCCCATCGCCCTTGAAATATTGAAGTAGAATCAGCTTATATCTTTAATTGGAGAGCTCATGCCCCAGATCAAAGCCATTAATCATGTAGCTGTTGTTGTGGAAGACATGGAAAAATCCCTTGCGTTCTGGCGTGATGCCCTGGGAATCGAATTACACGAATTACGCGATGTTCCTGCAGAAAAGTCACAGGTGGCATTTTTGCCTCTTGCCGGAGCTGAAGTGGAATTGGTCATGCCGACGACCGACGACTCGGGCATCGCAAAATATCTTGCCAAACGCGGGCAGGGCATGCATCATCTTTGCCTCGAAGTAGATGATATTGATTCAATGATGTCTCAGCTCAGGTCGAAGAATATCCGTCTCATCAATGAGGAACCGCGTACTGCCGCGGACGGAAAGAAATATGCGTTCATCCATCCTGAATCGACCGGTGGGGTGCTGGTTGAGTTGTATCAGATCTAAATGACTGTGAACGTCGAAACGACCCTGATAGATGAGTGCGGTCTTGTTAAAGACCAGCTGATCGTTGTAGGTGTTTCCGGCGGGGCAGACAGCCTTTGCCTAATGGAAACCCTGCGGCAGGCGGGCTACCCGCTTCTGGTCGCTTATTTCGATCATCAACTCCGCCCGGAATCTGGTGCAGATGCTCGCATGGTGGAGAAGACCGCCGCCCGCTTGGGGCTACCCTCAAGGATCGATGGGGCAGACGTTCGAAAGTACGCTGAAGAAAAAAAGTTATCCATCGAAGATGCGGCGCGAACATTGCGTTATCGCTTCCTCTTTGACTTGGCGCGCCGTTCCAAGGCGCAGGCTGTGGCAGTGGGACACACCGCTGACGATCAGGTTGAAACGGTGTTGATGCATTTTTTGCGCGGCAGCGGCATTTCCGGTTTGAAGGGCATGTCGTATCGTTCCGTTATCAAATCGTTTGATCCGGATATTCCTGTTGTGCGTCCCTTGCTTGATCTATGGCGTGAAGATACAGTGTTGTATTGTGCCGTAAACGGGCTTCGTCCACGGCATGACTCAAGCAATGACTCTTTAGATTTTCAACGCAATCGGATTCGCCATCTTTTGATCCCGAACCTCGAATCGTACAATTCAAAATTCCGCGAGACCGTGCTGCGTATGTCACAGTCACTTAAAGGTGATTACGCCTTTGTGATGGAAACCCTGGAACATGCATGGGGAGAGGTGGTGGTCTCTGCAAATGAAGAGATCATTACCTTTAACTTAGCCCGCCTCACGTCTCTCCCGCTCGGACTCCAGCGTAATCTGATGAAACACGCTATGCAGACTCTTCACCCCGGCGCTGACCTTGGCTATCAAACCATCAACCGCGCAGTAGACTTTGTAAAGACTGCCTCATCAAGCCCGCGCCTGGATCTGAAAGCCGGATTACGAATCTTTCGCGAGGTAGAGCAGATCCATGTGTGCGCACCGCACGCAGAGTTGCCTTTTGACCGCTGGCCCCAGCTACCCGATGAAACCCCAATTCCCATCAAGTTAGGTGGGCAGGCTTCTCTGGCAGGTGGGTGGAGGATAAGTTGTGAGAGTTGGCGGCTCCCAGCTCTAGCGAAGGAACAAGCTGAAGAAAATGAAGACCCATTCCAGGTCTGGTTGGATGCGGGTGAATTGCCCGATGCATTCATCCTGCGGGTAAGGCATCACGGTGATCACTTTTCCCCTCTGGGGATGGACGGACATTCACAAAAGCTGTCAGATTTCTTCGTCAATGAAAAACTACCTCAGCGTGCCCGGGATCATTGGCCCCTGCTTTGCATAGGAGACGAGATCGTCTGGGTGCCGGGTTTTCGTCCTGCTCACCGCCACCGTTTAAAGGAAACCACTCGTAACGTTCTATATTTTTCTGTTCAGCATTTGCATGATAAATAGTAAAAATCCCCAACATTAAGTTGGGGATTTTTACTATTTCGATTCGCCGTTTAGTTGTTTTAGTTTGATGAATAATTCACGCCACTGGATCTTGGAGACCCCAAGCTTTTGGCGAATGGCATCTGGCTCCATGCCATTTTGATAATCACGCAGGGCGCAGGTCCAGCGGCACATATCGAACGAGAGGTGTTTATCTAGCCCGGCTTCTTCGCCGATATCCTCTAACAAATATTCCAAGCGGCGCGGTGACCATGGAAAGGCTTGATCTATCGGCTGAAATTGAACCAAATATTCATTGTACGCAGCGACCCAATCTTCAGTCAGTTCGATCTTGCGTTCTTTGTAACGGTTGGCAGGGCTCGCATAGCGAACGAAAAGGTATGGTCCATTTTTGCCGTCGAGTTCAACATGATTGACATGAATACCCAGACATTCGCTCTTTTTGATCGCTGTTCCGAGTAACAATGCCACCAGGGTATACGGGCGCGCATCTGGCTTTTTACTGCGGCGTTGTCGATCGGCTGCGAGGAGAACCGCCTCATATTCGTCATTCGTAAGCACTTGTGGAAGCGGACTTATAGCAGATCGTTGCAGGACTTTCTCAGCCGGGTCGATGGACAAAGTTCCATTTTGGTGCAGCCAGCGGAAGAAAGATTTAACCGAAGTAATTCGCCGTGAGAGGGTCTTGGGGCTGCATGGAATGCCGCGCCCTTTTTCCATCCACTCGAAAAAGCGGTTGAGATCATCTGTCGTGACAGCGCCAATGGTTTGGTCGGGTGCCATAAATTGAGTAAGCAAACGCACATCCGAGAGAAAGGCTTTCACCGTATTGGGGGAACGACCCTGATCGTACAGGAACATTTCCCAGCCATGAATGGCGGCGGGTAACAGCGTCTTGGCGCTGATATGTGCAGAGGTAGGGTTTTTAGTCATAGGGTTGCCCTTGCGTGTAGTATATGCTCTTGCGTATAGTTTAGCGAATTTAAAAGGACTTGTCAACTGGCAGGACAAGATTGTAATGCAGAGATTAATGACACTGATAGTTTGACTCAAGTTCTTATCCCTGCTATCATCTTTTTCATGGATTATTTATTCGAACGGCTATTGGAAATCTTGCGCGACATCCCACGTTGGCTGCGCCCTGGTTTGGGGGTTAAACGTTGGTTGTTTCTGATGATGTGCGGCATTACCCTGCTTGGGCTGGGCTTTGCGGTTATTTTGATCGATGTCTATCGCACAGACTCGACCGATCCGCTTTTACTGACGATCCTGTCTTATGCCTCTCTTCGCTTCCTGCCTCGAGTTCTCCGAGCGATCATATTTGGCGGAATGGGTTTGATGTTCTTTTTTTATGGGATCTACAAACTCAATCGCTCCCTTCTCCGCCCATTTCTGCGTCCTGATTCCGATGTTTTAACTACGCTGGTAGAGTATCGTCGCCGTGATCGCGGTCCGCACATCGTTACCATCGGCGGCGGGCATGGACTCGCCACCCTATTGCGCGGTCTGAAAACTCATACACGCAACCTAACCGCAGTCGTCACCGTGGCTGACGATGGCGGGTCTTCTGGTAAATTGCGTGAGACCTTCGGCATTCTCCCGCCTGGCGATATTCGCAACTGTCTTGCCGCCCTCTCGAACGATGAAGCCATGTTGACGCAATTGTTCCAATATCGGTTTAGCGGCACGACCGAGTTGGAAGGTCATTCGTTTGGGAATCTTTTCATCACCGCCCTGGCAGATATTACAGGGAGTTTCGAATCAGCCGTTGTAGAGTCGGGACACGTTCTCTCGGTCAATGGACGGGTATTGCCTTCAACCCTGCACGATGTAAAACTGGTCGCCAGCATGGAATTGCCACATTCCACCAATGAAGTCCGTGTGGAAGGGGAGAGCAAGATTCCCGCCATGGCTGGGCGCGTACGGCGTGTCTGGCTGGAGCCGGATTCAGCACCTGCGTTCCCTCCAGTCATCAAAGCCCTGCTTGAAGCCGATTTGATCGTTGTCGGACCTGGCAGTCTTTATACAAGCATCCTTCCAAATTTACTGGTACATGACCTGCTCGCTGGGATGCGTGCCAGCAAGGCACTTAAGATCTATGTTTGTAATATTGCTACACAAGAGGGCGAAACCGATTCTTTCACCACATACGACCACATCCGCGCTTTGGAAGGGCATGTGGGTAGCGACCTGTTTGACGTCTTGCTCTGTAATAATAATTTTTCCGGGACGTTAAATGCCACTTCAACATGGGTGCGCGTCGATGAAAAATTCCTGTCTGATGACCGGGCACACACCGCTGACCTTGCTGATGCTGCCTTTCCCTGGCGCCATGACTCACAAAAACTTGCGCAGGTTATCATGGATATTTATGATGAACGGACGGGTCCATTAAGACAATAATGTTGTAAAATGGAATAAGTTGTCTGCATAAACTATTGAAGTGCGGTACAATTCAGAATAGTGAAATAAATCACAAATAAACCTTTTAAGGAGAATTATCATGGCAGTAAAAGTTGGCATTAATGGATTTGGTCGTATCGGACGTCAGGTTCTCAAGGCGATCCGTGACCAGTACTCACAGGAGCTCGAAGTCGTCGCATTTAACGACATTGGCGACATGAAGACGATGGCGCACCTGCTCAAGTACGATTCAACCTATGGTCGTTTCGATGGCACGGTTGAATACTCAGACGACAGCCTTTTGATCGATGGCAAGAAGGTCAAGGTCTTCAAAGAGACCGACCCGGCTGCCATTCCCTGGAAAGACCTGGGTATTGATATCGTGATCGAGTCCACCGGCTTGTTCACCATCAAAGACGATGGCGTCAATAAGAAAGGCAAGACCGTCAAAGGCGCAGTCAATCACATCACTTCTGGCGGTGCCAAGAAAGTTATCATCTCGGCTCCTGCCGAAGGTGAAGACCTCACCGTTGTGTTGGGCGTCAATGAAGACAAATACGACCCGAAGAAACATCATGTTGTTTCGAACGCTTCTTGCACCACCAACTGTTTGGCTCCTGCTGCCAAGGTTGTGCATGATCTCTTCACCATCAAACGCGCTTTCATGACCACCATCCACTCGTACACCAACGATCAGAAGGTGTTGGATATGCCGCACTCCGACTTGCGCCGCGCTCGCGCCTCGGGCTTGAATATCATCCCGACCACCACTGGCGCTGCCAAAGCCGTTTCCCTCGTCATCCCCGACCTCAAGGGCAAGTTCGACGGCTATTCCTTGCGCGTTCCCACCCCGACCGTCTCCGTAGTGGATTTCACCGCTGAACTCGAAAAAGAAACCACCACCGAAGAACTGCGCCAAGCCTTCCGCGATGCCGCCAAGCAGCCCCGCTTCAAGGGCGTGCTCGAAGCCGTGGATGAACCCCTGGTCAGCATGGACTTCAAAGGCAGCTCCTACAGCTCCTCGGTTGACCTGCCTTTCACCAGCGTCCTCGGCAAGGAAAAGAGCAACTTCATCAAAGTTGTGACATGGTACGATAATGAATGGGGTTATTCCTGCCGCACAGCCGACCTTGCGGCAATGATGGCGAAGAGCCTGTAAAGAGTAATTTGGGAAATTGGTAGATTGGGAAACTGGTCTACCAATTTTTCTAATTTACCAATCTACGAATCTACTGAGAAAACATGAACAAGAAAACTGTAAAAGACATTGACCTCAAAGGTAAACGCGTCTTCATGCGTGTGGACTTCAACGTCCCCATGGCAGAAGGCAAAGTTACCGACGACAAGCGCATCAAAGCCGCATTACCTACCATCCAATATGTTTTGGATCAGGGAGCCTCGCTCCTGCTCGCCAGCCACTTGGGCCGCCCCAAGGGCGGCGCAGACCCCGAATTCAGCCTGCGTGCCGCTTCCGAAGTTTTAGCCACGCTGATCAATCGCCCTGTGACCATGGCTCCCGATTGTGTCGGCGCGGAAGTGGAAGCGATTGCCAAATCGCTCAAACCCGGCGATGTGGTGATGTTGGAGAATACCCGCTTTCACAAAGGCGAAGAGAAGAATGACCTCGAGCTTGCCAAACAAATGGCAGCTCTTGCCGATGTGTATGTCAATGACGCCTTCGGTTCGGCTCACCGCGCACATTCTTCTACTGAAGGCATTGCACGCTTCTTGCCTGCTGTCTCCGGCTTTTTGATGGAACAGGAATTGGAATACCTCGGCAAAGCTGTGGCGAACCCCGAACATCCTTATATCGCCATCCTCGGCGGCGCGAAGATCAGTGACAAAATTCTCGTGGTCGAAACCCTCGCCTCGAAATGTGACAAGCTTATCATCGGCGGAGGCATGGCGAATACCTTCCTCACCGCGAAGGGACTGAACATGCAGGATAGTCTCGTCGAAGCTGAAGCGCTTGAGACTGCTAAGACTCTGCTCGGCAAATTGGGCGATAAACTCGTCCTGCCCGTCGATGCGATCATTGCGGATAAATTCGATGCCGAAGCCAACACCCAAACCGTTGATGTGGACAAGATCCCTGCTGGTTGGCGCATGTTGGACGTGGGACCGAAGACTGTCAGCTTGTATAAAGCTACATTAGACGGAGCCAAATTGATCGTTTGGAATGGACCCGTGGGCGTCTTCGAAATGCCGAAGTTCGCCGAAGGAACCTTCTCCCTCGCGAAGATGATGGCAGAATCCAAAGCTGTCACTGTGATCGGCGGCGGTGACTCTGCCAGTGCGGTTAAGAAGGCAGGTGTTGCCAAGCAGATGACACACGTCTCCACCGGCGGCGGAGCGTCACTTGAATTTCTTGAAGGCAAAGAATTGCCCGGCGTGGCGGCACTGAACGATAAATAACGAATTCTCTGATAGGACTAAAGGAGCAGGCGAATTTTGTATTCGTCTGCTCCTTTTATTTGTATAATGCAATTATCAATTTTATAGGAGAAGAGAAATATGGAATCAAACCCAATTCCCCAAACGACTGCCCCGAAGAATAATCGCAATATGATCATTGCGGTTGTAGTGGCTGTGGTACTTTGCTGTTGTTGTGTTGTTACTGGTGTGGGCGGCTATTATGGTTATCAGGCATATGTTGTGGCTCAGCAGACAGTAGAAGATATTCAGAATCTGGAGATCCCCACCGATGTGCCTTTTGTGCCAGTGGACCCGAACGGTGACCCGGTCATTCCTGAATTTGACACCAGTGGAGAGATCCCTGCTGGCGGTCTGGCAGACGACGAGACGCGTATCTTTGCGTGGGCTAACGTACAATTGGTTGGAATCATGTCTGGTTGCAGCACTCCCACCGTAGAAGGGACGACCATTAATGTCATCCAACAGCCCGATGGCGCTGGTGTTTGGCGCGAAGAGTGGAATGTTAATTGTGGCGATGGAACTTTTAAATCCTACCCGTTGACCTTCACGCCTCAAGACGGTGCCATCAATGTGACCGTCGATTTTCAGCCATAGTTTTTCGCTTTTCAAAGCGGACAGGTTCAACACCTGTCCGCTTTTTGTTTTCATAACGATTTACGTTCAATTTACAATTGCGTAACCGGAGATTGTTCTGGTTCGGCTATAATGAGGGAAATTTACAAGCGGAGCGATCGAATGTCATTCAAGCCGGGAGATAATGTCGGCCCATATCAAGTGATTGAACAGTTGGGGCATGGCGGCATGGCGTCTGTATTTAAGGCGTATCATGCTGCGCTTGACCGGTATGTAGCGCTGAAAGTATTACACCAGGCATTTAACGAAGATTCCACGTTTATCAACCGCTTTCAACGTGAAGCCAAGGTGGTGGCAAAACTGGAACATCCCAATATCGTGCCGGTCTATGATTTTGCCGAACATGAGGGACGTCCCTTTTTGGTGATGAAGTTCATTGAGGGTGATACGCTCAAGGCACGCATGTCGGCGGGTCCGCTGACTGCCAAAGAGATCGAACAGGTCGTTGAGACGGTTGGCTCGGCGGTCGGCTATGCTCATCGTCAGGGGGTCTTGCACCGCGATATCAAACCATCGAACGTTTTGATCTCGAACGAAAACATCATGTATCTGGCAGATTTTGGGCTGGCACGCATTGCCCAAGCAGGCGAATCGACTCTCTCTGCTGATTCGATCATGGGCACGCCGCAATACATCTCTCCCGAACAGGCGATGGGCAAAAAAGATCTGGACGGGAAAACCGATGTTTATTCCTTTGGTGTAATGATCTATGAGATGGTGGTGGGGCAGGTGCCATTCAATGCCGATACGCCCTTCTCTATTATTCACGATCATATTTACACCCCCTTGCCTTTGCCGAAGATCGTCAACCCAAATGTGCCCGACTCGGTTCAACGGGTTTTGCTCAAGGCACTTGCCAAA
>JAFLCF010000102.1 GCA_017303735.1 Anaerolineae bacterium | reverse complement strand
GGTCCAATGCTCATGGTAGCCCTGTATGCCCAGGATGATCGAACGCCCGGGAGTGCCGTCTAAAAAGGCTTGCATCGATTTCCAGAAGGTGGTCAGGTCGGGGTTGGGCACGCCGCGCCAGTAGAGCTCTACATTGGCGATGCGTTTTTTGGTCACAACTTTATCGAGGATGAGCAGCATTTGCGGGTGCAGAATGCCGCCGATCAGGAACTTGCCCAGCAAGCCGCGGCGTGAAAGATAGTGGATCAGATCATCGAATAACTGCTGGCTTTCGTCGTCTGATGAACGATTGATGAAGCGTTCTGCATTGACGATGCTGTACAAGCCGCAGAGCGAATCCAAGCCGCCTTGTTGAAAGGGTGGCAGCCCAACATGCCGCGTTTGGTGGAAGATTTCATGGCGATACTCATTTGGAAAAAATCACCAGCTCGTAGGGCGGGTTGCAAACCCGTCATGTATCAAATTTCAAGAGGGCGTCAGGCTAAAAGTGTCGCCACGCGACGCCTGACCTACGATTGACTTTTACAAGAGGTCAATTAAGAGGCAGTTATACGGAAGCACAATCAATTCGATCTATAAAGATTTTATCCGTGGGAATCCGTGCAGTCCGTCTTTTCCGTGTCTGAGAACTTGATCTTCTCGGTGAACTCCGTGGTGAAAAACCTACGAAAGAACCTGCTGAATTATACGTCTTTCCCTGAGCCGCGTTCCAGTTTTGATTTGAGATCGTCACGTGTGGTGCCTGCCAGTGGCACCCCGGCTTTGTAGGCTGCCGAGGCGATGGAGTGCGAAATGGCAGGCGAACCAAGTAGCACGAAAAAGATCAGCAAAATGCCCTTCCATGCCGTGAGCGGGGTGAGGATGCTGGCGGCGATCAATAAAAAGACCAGCCCAAATACACTGACCTTGCCGGTGGCATGCAGGCGGGTGTACACGTCTGGCAGGCGGATGAAGCCAACCAGTCCGACGAGCGAGAGGAAGGTGCCAAGCACCAAAAAGATCATGGCGATGATTTGCAGTACATTGTCCATTAGAACACCTTTTTATCCGAGATGAACTTGGCGATCACCACCGTGGCTAGGTACCCCAAGGCGGCGGTGACGATGGCAACATCGAGGAACAGGCTGTTATCGCGAATGATACCGACGAGGACGAGTACCGCTGTGGTCAGCGTACTGGCAAGGTCCAGACCGACCAGGCGCGAGACGCTGTTATCCCCTTTCCAGGTTTGAAGTGCCGCCACAAGGATCATCAACAGATGCAGGGCGAGCACCACGCGGATCACAATATCTAAGATGGTTTCCATATTTAACTTTCCTACTTATTCGAACATCGAACTCAATAACTTGCGGCGTTTGGCTTGCGCCTCTTCTGCCGCGGCGGCGGTTGCTTCCACGTTCAAGCAGTGGGTGTACATGATGCCGTCACTGTCCATTTCGATCACCAGTTCGCCGGGAGAGAGCGTGATGGCGTGCGCGCTGAATGCCGTGCCCAGCTCAGACTGGCTTCCGTATGGGATGGCAATAATGCCTGATTTGAGCGGCAGTTTCGGGTCCAGAACGATGCGAGCAGTGGCGATGCCGCCAAGGACCACATCCCAGATCACGACGGCGAGGTATCGAATCGCCGCCCACAAGAAACGAGGCAGGCGATAGAGCGGGAAGAGAAGAGGCACATCGCGCGGCATGAGCAGGCTGATGCCCAATCCGATCAGCAGACCGATCACGATGTTGGCAGGCTCCATGTTGCCGGTCAGCATCAGATAGACAAGGAAGAGAACGATCGTGGATGATGCGTAACGCATGATTAACCTCCTAAGATGGCGGCGATATAAGCACCCGGCTCGAGCATCCATGCGGCGGTGGCTTGCGCGATGGAAACCAGCGGCTCAGACCAAACGCCGAGAATGAGTGCCAACACAATCAGCAGGGTCGGTGCGAGGAGTTGGTCACCCGGCTTCGGCTTGACTTCGGGATTCGGCTCGAACCACACCTTGGTGAAGGCGCGGATGACATACACCACGGTCACAATGCCCGCTACACCAATGATGGCTAAGGGTAGATACTGCGCGGATTCGACTCCGCTTTGGAAGATCATCAACTTACTGATGAAGCCATTCAACGGCGGAATGCCCGCCAACGCCATGCCACCCAGCAGGAAGAGAAAACCTGCGAAGGGATGATATTTGCCGACGCCGACAATGACGTCAAACGAAGCCGACTTGACCGCGGCGCGGCTTGCCATCGCTCCGGCCAGCATGAGCATGGCAGCTTTGATAATGGCGTGGTTGAAGGTGAAGACCAATGCCGCCGCCAATGAGAGCGGTGTGCCCCAGCCAATGCCCACAAGGATGAATCCGATCTGTGCCAGCGTGGAATATGCCAGCATGCGTTTGGCGTTGTGTGTGCCCATCGCGCCGAAGCCGCCGTAGAGCACACCGACCACACCGAGAACCACCAGCAGAGTCTTGAGTAAGTCCGCTTCGGTGGCGAAGAGTAGGGTGGTCATGCGGAAGAAGCCGTACACACCCATCTTGACCACCAGCGAAGAAAGCATGGCGCTGACCGGTGTGGGAGCGGCGGCGTGAAAGTCTGGCTGCCAGAAGTGGAAGGGGAAGGTGGCACTTTTGATCAGGAAGGTGGCGGTCAGGAATGCCATGCCGGTCAGCCCGAGCGGCGCGGCAGGATTCTCCGCGATGCGGGCAGCGAGGTCCGCATAGTTGAGCGTGCCATAGGCTACATACAACGAACCGACGCCCAGCAGGAAGAAGACCGAAGCCAGCGTGGAGATGTAGAAATATTTATACGCAGCTTCCACACCGTATTTGTCGTCGGCGATGGCGGTCAGTGCTGCGCCGGAGATGACGATGATCTCGGCGAAGACGAACAGGTTGAAGATGTCGCCGGTGATGAAGGCACCGCTCAAGCCGCCGGAGAGTGCGAGGAAGAGCGGATAGAAGGTGGGGTATTGCACCACTTTCTCAGTCGAGCCGAGGGCGTAGACCAAGCCCGCACACAAGACGAGCTGCGTCATCAACAGCATGAAAACGCTGAGAAGGTCGGCGGCGAGGGTGATGCCGAATGGAGCTTGCCACAAGCCCAACTGGAACTGAACAGGCTCGAGCGTAGTTTGAACCGTGTGCAGCAATCCAAAAGAAAAACCCAGAGAGATCAGCATCAATACCAGGGCGGTGACAGATTGCATCCTATGCTGTTTACGCATGAACAATGTGATGGGTACACCGATGAGCGGCAGGAAAAGCGGAAGGAGAAGGAAGGCGGTTTCCATCAGTTCTTCAATCCCTTCACGTCGTCGCTGTCGCTGGTCTTGTAGCGGGTCGAGATCACATAGAGCAGGCTGAGCACGAAGGCAAAGCCGCCCATGCTGATGACGATGGCGGTTAGTACCAGCGCCTGTGGCAGCGGGTCGCTGATCTGCGCGGTGGCAGTGGAGTAGGCAGCGGCTTGTCCGTTATAGGCGCCCGTAGAAAATAGAAAGAGGTTGACCGCATTCGAAAGCAGCACCAAGCCAATGGCGGCGCGGATAACGTTGCGGCGCAAAATTTGATAGATACCCGCAGCGAACAAAATGCCCACTGCAAGCGAAGTCAACAGGTTCATGCTTGCTCCTTGACCGATGCGAACTCGGCATCTTCAGGGTCGTCGTCACGCGGGTGACCGAGGTTATCGAGAATGAGCGTTGCGGCGCCGGTGACGGTGAGGGCAATGGCAACTTCAAAGAGGAAGGAGTTGGTCATGGCGAAGCCGGTCGGCAATGGCAAACCGAGCATGGCGCCATAGTCCACGGGGGCAGCGGCTCCACCACCAAAGACCGCACCGCCGATCGCATTGAGCAGCGACAAGGTCAGACCAATGACGATCAGGTTCACACGATTGAGCCACGGCAGTTTGCGGCGCGCCTCTTCATACCCAAAGGTGACGTACCACATGGCAACGCCCAAACTGATGATGACGCCCGCCGTAAAACCGTCGCCGGGCATGTCGTGTCCATACATCATGTGAGTGATGCCCAGCATCAATGCCAGCGGCAGCGTTACATACGCGAGCAAATGCAGCAATGGCGAAGTGGGCAGTCCATGAATACCGAGCGGAGTATGCATGGGGTTGAGTTTGCTTTTTCCTGTGGCGCTCTGCCCGCCTTCTTTGCGGGCGGCAAAATGCAACACGGTGTAAATGCCCAAGCCTGCCATGGCAAAGACCATGATTTCGATCATCGTATCCGCAGCGCGGAAGTCCACCACGATCGCGCCGACGATATCCTTCGCACCGGTCAGCGGTTTGGAATTTTCGGCGTAGAAGGGCGTCACCACACTTTCACGCGGGCGTGTGGTGAGCGCAGTGAATGTGATGGCAGCCATCACCAAACCTGCCAATCCTGCAATCAGCACGTCGCGATTCATTCCCGAGCGACTGTGTAAGATCTCATTTGCTTTATCGCGCTGTTTGCGTGGCAAAATGTTCAAACTCAAAATCAGGATGACGGTCGAAAGAATGTCCACTACGATCTGTACCAACGCCACATCTGGCGAGGGGTCGAGCGCCATCCAGATCGCCACACCGAGTCCGCTCACACCCAGTGCGATCACGGCGTGCAGGTCACGGCGAATGAGCACACTAGCCAAGCCTGCCGCCACCACCATCAGGAGAGAGAAGGCGCGCAGTCCGTTGAAGCCTTCGATACCAAGGGTAAAGTTTTGGGTGAAGATTCCCAACGGGATTCGGCTGAACAAGACGACGATGGCGACCATCGAGACGATCATCACACGCAGATAGAAACGCATCTTTCCGCCCTGCAGCTTGGTCGCTGTTGCTGCAAGGGAATCCAAGCCGGAGACGGTTCCGTTGAAGAGCGCGTTGACAGTGAAATTCGGCAGGAAGTTCATCATCCATGCGCGGACGCGTCCACGCTGCCAGAAGATCAGCGAGCCAAGTGTGATGGCAATGATGGAAAGGATCAGCGGCACGTTGATGCCGGTCCACAACGCGAGTGAGATTTTTACTTTTGCGCCATACGCGGCTTTGGCGGCGGCGGCGAGGAAGTCTACGAGGAAGGCGGGTTCAACGGGTGTGATGCCGATAAGAAGAGAAAGCACGGCAGGAATACCCGGCGCAAGCCAGAACCAGATCTTCGGGTCGTGCCCATGCGGCGGGTGTTTTTCGTCAGCGGGTTTGCCGAGGAAGACTCCGCGTACGAGCAATGCCGCCTGCGCAAGGATGAACGCGCCCGCGAGAACCGTCGTCAGTGGGAAGATAAAGTCCACGATGGTGGGCAGGCTTGGGTGAGTCGCGGAGGCGAGAAGAGTCTCTTTGGCGAGAAAGCCGAAGAGGGGTGGGAGTCCTGCCATGGAGAGGGCGGCGATGGAGACGACTCCGAACATGATCGGCATTTGTTTGCGCAGCCCGCCCAGTTTGCGAATGTCACGCGTGCCGGTTTCGTGGTCGATGATGCCCGCCGACATGAAGAGCGCGGATTTATACAGCGCATGTGCCAGAATGGAAATGACCAGCGCTTTGAAGGCAATTTCAGTGTCCTGCCCGATCAGCGCGACGAGCACGCCAAGTTGTGAAACGGTCGAGTAGGCGAGCAGAGGTTTGAGGTCGTTCTGTTTGAAGCCGAGATACGCGCCCACCAGCATGGTGGTGACGCCAAAGATGGAGAGCACCCAGAACCACAAGTCTGTGTTGCCGATGGCGGGGTTGAGACGCGCCAGCAAATAGATTCCCGCCTTGACCATGGTGGCAGAGTGCAGGAAGGCACTGGCAGGTGTGGGTGCAGACATGGCTTCGGGCAGCCAGATGTGTGCAGGAAATTGGGCGCTTTTGGTGAATGCACCAAGCACAACAAGTGTGAAGAGCACTGGGTAAAGCGGACTGCTGCGTAATGCGTCGCCACTGGCGAAGATAGTCTTAAAGTCCGCGCCGCCGCTGATGGACATGATGAAGACGAAGCCTGCCAGCATGGCAATGCCGCCGCCGCCCGTGATGAACAACGATTTGAACGCGCCCTTGCGCGCGGCTTCATCTTTGTATTTGTAGGCGATCAGCAGGAAGGATGAGATGCTGGTGCCTTCCCAGAAGAGGAAGAGCGTGATCAGGTCGCCTGCCAGCACGAGACCGAGCATGGCGAGCATGAACAGCAGAATGTACGTGAGAAAGCGCCATGCCGATGAGTCTTCACCGAAGTATTGCCCGGCGTATAAGACGATGAGCGTGCCGATGCCGGTGATGAGCAGGGCGAAGAGCGCGGAGAGACCGTCGAGGTAGAGCGAGAAGTTCAACCCAAGCGAGGGAACCCACGGCAGGCTAAAAGTTAGTGCTTTGCCTTCGGGCACGAGGCTGAAGGCATACAGCGTGACCCCGAACGCCGCAAGCGGGAAGAAGAGCAGCACTCCGCCCATGCGTGTTGCGGTCCAGCCGCTGCGGCTGAAGGCAAGGGCAACAAAGATGCCGATGCCAATGATGAGAAGGGGAGTAGCGAGCAGGAAATCTTGCATGTATGTTTCCTAGTTGAAATTGTGAAAAACCTGCCCGCCAAACTCACGCGTACAGAGTAGGGCGGGCAGAAGGTTAAGCCTTTGCTTTACGTTGACGTGTAAATTCAGTTGAAAACAGAATACCGAGCGTTACCACCGTGATGGGGATAATGCCGAAGAGCAGGACGTTGTTAAAGAGCGGTAGAGCATCGTGCTGGTTGGCATCGAGTATTAGGTAGGCGGTGTAGGCAACATAGTAGAACAGGAATAGTCCACCTTCCCAGCGCTCGATCAGGTTGTTGGTGAAGAAGATCGGCAGGGTCATGACTGCCACCGCCAGCATGACGGGGATGTCGAACGCTTCTGCCGCTTGGGAAACAGGCACACCATCCGGTGCGACCAGCGCCGTCAGCCCGAGCACGGAGAGGATATTGAAGATGTTGCTGCCGACCACATTGCCCACGGCAATGTCACGCTCGCCTTTGATGGCTGCCATGACCGAAGTTGCCACTTCTGGCATGGAAGTTCCCGCCGCAACGATCGTCAGGCCGATGATGAGTTCACTCAAGCCGAAAGCACGAGCAATCGTGATGGCGCTATCCACGAGCCAGTTGGAGCCTTGCACCAACAAACCCAGACCGACCACCACCAGCCCAAAGTTGATGACCCAGGACTTCCAACCGGTTTCTTTTTTATCCGCATATTCCTGAGCGTATTCATCTTCCACGGCTTTGCTTTCTTTGCGGCTTTGCCTGATCAAAAAGACCGTATAGGCAATGATACCGCCGAAGAGAATCACGCCCTCGAAGCGTCCAATGACTCCGTCTAGTGACATGAGGTACATCAATAGCGAAAGCCCGATCATAATGGGCACATCCAAACGGATCAATTGCTGTTGGACGATGAGCGGAGCGATGATCGCCGAAAGCCCAAGAATAAATAGAACGTTGAAGATATTACTACCGACCACATTGCCCACAGCAATATCCGATTGTCCCGCAAGCGCGGATTGCATCGATACTGCCATTTCAGGAGAACTGGTGCCGAATGCCACCACCGTGAGACCAATGACCAATGGAGAAATGCCAACTTTCGCCGCAAGCCGTGATGCGCCGCGTACGAGCCATTCTGCCCCGAGAATGAGCAGGATCAACCCGCCCACAAAGAAAACCCACGTCATAATTGTCATACTTCTCAATCTCCTTTAATCTTTTCCATATAAAAGCAAAATGTTGCAGGATTCTGCAACATTTTGTATTTTCGCGCGAATATTACTCTTCGTGCATCTGCCGATGAAGCGCCCGCAAGTTGCGCCGGTGCAGGGTTTCTGCCAGCCCTCCCAAGTACACGCGGCTTTTTCCGCAGTCTTCAATCGTGATTTCTTCAAGATACTCATCCATGTTCTTACGCTTGCCGCCCGCCTTGACGGCTTTCTTGATGTTATTGAGGTAGTTTACGTTTTCGCGCACGGCGGCGTCGATCTCGCCACGCAGAATGATATCACCATGACCTTGGATGATATTCTCCAGTCCCATCTTACCGATCTTCTTGATCGATGCCAGCATGTCATCAGCATCCCCGTCTACAATGAAGGGCAGGGGCATGAAGGCGTCGCCTGCAAAGAGCACGCGATCTTCTTCCACAAGCACTGAAATGCCATCGTCGCTGTGACCGGGCGAAGTGGAGATGATGAGGTTCTTTTTGCCGACTCGCAGAGTCATCTCGCCGGTTTCAAAGGTCAGATGAGGCGGCACGATCTTGACCTGACGCAGGTTTGGATTCTGCTTTTGAGCATTCTCAAGTGAGGCGGCGCCATCTTCCACCAGGTACTGGCGGCACTTGGAATGACCGATCACCACTGCGCCGGGGAAGAAGCAGTTGCCCCAACAATGGTCGGCGTGATAATGGGTGTTGATGACATAGCGTACCTGCACGCCCAACTCGTGCTCAACGAACTCGCGCATGCTCAGGGTCTCTTCGGGCAGGGCGAGAGTATCGATGACCACTGCCCATTGCGGACCAATGATGACGCCTGCTGTGACTTGCGCGTACACTTCGCTTTGGAACCAAAATACGTTTTCTGAAACTCGTTCTCGGTGCATAGTTTTGCCTTCTAACCGACTTTCGCAAACCCATTTTCCCTGTGCTAGGGGCGAAATCGATTTAATTTATTGTCGATTGTTAATAGCACACTATTTCAAAAATTTCAAGATGTATAGACAAATATGCAAAAGGAAGGCAAATATCATAACTCCCCCGAATTTAAAGATTTGAGGGTGAGATAGTTTTAAGAACAAAAAAGGACGCAGATAAACGCAGAAAAACGCTGACTTTTGCTTTTATCAGCGTCAATCAGCGTTTATCTGCGTTCCCAATTAAATTGAGCGTGTTACTAAATGTGAATTGGGCTTCCGTCCGCGCCGTGAGCTGCTTCCATGATCGCTTCGGAGAGGGTGGGGTGCGCATGCACGTTGCGGGCGATCTCGTGCGGGGTCAACTCCATCATACGGGCGAGGGTCAACTCGGGCAGGAGTTCGGTCACTTCGGGTCCGATCATGTGCGCGCCGAGGATCTCGCCATACTTCGCGTCCATCACGATCTTGACGAAGCCCATGTAATCGCCCATGCCCAGCGCCTTGCCATTCGGCTGGAAGGGGAAACGCCCGATCTTGATATCGTATCCGCGTTCTTTTGCTTGCGCCTCGGTCAACCCAAATGAAGCGACTTGCGGATATGAGTACGTGGCACGCGGCATCATTTCATAATCAAGGGTCACGGTTTCGTGTCCGCTGATGTGTTCGGCAGCCACAATGCCCATCGCCGAGCCGACATGCGCCAGCATCAGTTTGCCGGTCACATCGCCAATTGCCCAAATGTTGGGAATATTGGTTTGCATCTTTTCATTGACTTCGACGAATCCGCGCTCGCTGATCTTGACGCCGACTTCTTCGAGTCCGAGTCCTTTGGAATTGGGACGGAACCCGATCGCGACTAAAGCCTGGTCTGCTTCAAGAACCGTTTCTTTTCCTTCCGCCGACACCTTAACCTTCACGCCAGTCTTGGTCGCCTCAACCGACTCGACCTTGTGCCCGGTCATGATCTTGATGCCGCGTTTCTTGTATTCCTTTTCGAGTTCCTTTGAAACTTCTTCATCTTCAAGCGGAACGATACGCGGCAGCATCTCAACGATGGTCACATCCACGCCATAGGCATTCCAAATGGTGGAGAATTCCACGCCGATCGCGCCGGAGCCGATGACCACCACAGATTTGGGTAATTTGTCTTGAAGGATGGCTTCCCAGTAGGTGACGACTTTCTCGCCGTCCACCTTCCACACGGGCGGAACCATGGCACTTGCACCCGTGGCGACGATAAAATTCTTCGCTTTGAGTTCGGTGACCTTGCCATCTTTATCCGTAACATTGAGCGTATCTTTGGATTTGAACTTGCCTTCACCCATAAATACGGCGATGTTGTTCTTCTTCATCAAAAAGCCGACGCCCTTGGTAAGGCGGTCTGAATTCTGGCGTGAGCGTTTGACCGCCACACTGTAATCCAGCTTGAGGTTATCGAAGGTGAAGCCAAAGTCTTTGCCGCGTTCGCGCAGGGTGTGAGCCACTTCTGCATTCTTGAGCAAAGATTTTGAGGGGATACACCCGACATTCAAACACACGCCGCCCATCCATTGCTTGTCTACGATCGCTACTTTCTGCTTCAATTGCGCGGCACGGATCGCAGCCACGTAGCCTGCAGGTCCTGCACCGATCACAACTACATCAAAGTTTTCTGCCATGAGAAATACTCTCCTAAATGTAAAAAGGTTAAGGGCGATTATACCCTTAACCTTTTTTGTATTTCGTAGGTCACGCTTTTAGCGTGACGAACCTGAGTCCGAGTGAATGTTCCGCTGAAAGCGGGACCTACTTCAATGATGAATTGAGAAACTCAAACGTCCGCTCCCATGCCAACTGCGCGGCAGCGGAGTCGTATTCGGGGCGATCCTCTTCCACGAACCAATGGGCAGTTCCCGGGTAGGTGTGACGCGTCGCATCCACACCGGCTTTGGCGAACTCGGCAAAGGTGTTATCCACAAATTCGCTTGGCTCCCATTCATCCACTTCGCAGAAATGCCCCATCACTTTAGCAGTGATCTTGCCATACTCCACGCCTTCGTTGCCGTAGAAGAGAACGACCGCGCCGAAATCTTCTGGCTTGTACGCGGCGGCGATCAGAGACCAGGCTGCACCCATCGAAAAACCGATCAATCCCAGTTTGCCTTTCACCAGCGTTTCCAAATGTGCCTTCGCAGTAAAGACCGTGTCGCCAATAAATTGCCCATCACTTTTTTCCATCAGGGCTTTGGCTTCGTCTATGGTCTTGGCGATTTGTCCATCACGCAGATCGGGGGCGAGAACGGTAAAGCCTTGTTCTGCAATTCGGTCACAGGTCTGTTTGAAGAACGGTTTCAAGCCCCACCAGGCGTGCAATAATAATATGCCGGGTCCTTTTCCGTCTGCAAGGTAGGCATACACTTGTTTTCCGTCCACGTTCAATTGAAGGTTAGATGTTTGAATAGACATGGCAATCTCCTAAAATGATTATAAGTACATTTGTTCTAAAATACAAGCAAAATAAAAAGGCGACTTTCGCCGCCTTTGGGATTTACAACCAGCGCCTCACTCTTGACTTATAACTGGTGTAGCCCTCTTTGAATTTTTTCTCCAAGTAGGCTTCTTCTTTTTCTATGACAAGCCGTGTGAGTGCGAACATGTACATTGGCGATACGACCAAGCCCCACAGTGACCCATATGCAAGCGGAAAGCCGATCACCATGAAGAGAAACCCTACATAAATCGGGTTGCGCGAAAAACGATAAATACCGCCTGTCACTACTGCTTTGACCGAGCCATGCGGGTCGAGGGTTGTGCGTGCTTTGCGAAATTCCAGAAATGCACCTACGCCAAAAAGAAAACCGATGAAGGTTAATCCTAAGCCGATATTTTTTATCAGTTGCGACATGCCAGCCAATGCCGGGACGAAAAATCCCAAGAGCAGGGCAACAATAATGAAGAACATTGCCACCACGGGCGGATGGACATATTTGTTGATCGCTGGTTTGTCGTATTGTTTTTCGCTCATCTCATTCCTCGATTTCAAGTGTTGCTTTCAACGGCGGTTTACGCCAGAACCAATCCATCCAATTGGCGTATGAAACGCCTTTTTGCTTTGAGTCTGACCAGATATCCGCTGTGAGTTTGTGTTTATCGAAAAAGCCGCGCTTAACGAATTTTATCTTTCCAGACCAGAGGATACTGTCGTCGGTTTCGTAGATGCTCAAATGTTGACCGTCTTGCAAGGTGATAAGGTCGCTCAGCCCATTGCCGCCATTGGGCATAAAACTGAACACGATCATGCCTTCCCAGCCTTGCTCGTAATAGGCTTCCAACTTGCCAACATAACTCTTCACTTGTTACTCGCTACTTATCACTCATTTCTCTTTACTCGTCACTTCCTCAAGCCCAATTCTCTAACGTCTCTTTGACCTTTGCCAGGAACCAATCAGCAGATGCACCGTCGAGGATGCGGTGATCGAAGACGAAGGACATATATACCATCGGGCGGATGGCAATCGCATCATCAATAACGACCACACGTTTTTGCATGGCTCCCACGCCGAGAATACCCGCCTGCGGTTGGTTGATGACCGGGAACGCGAACAGCGATCCGCTAACGCCGTGGTTGGTGAGTGTGAATGTGCCACCCTTTACGTCATCAGGTTGTAACTTTTTCGTGCGGGCACGATTGGCAAGGTCATTAACTGCGCGCGCCATTGCCAACAGGGACAGATCTTCTGCTTTCTTGATGACCGGCACGATCAAGCCATCTTCGCCGAGCGAAACCGCCATACCCAAGTTGACATTCTTATGAACCAATAAACCTTCATCTGTCCATGATGCGTTGGTCTGCGGGTAGGCTTTCAAGCCCGCCACGATCGCCATCATGAAATAGGCTGTAAAGGTAAGGTTGACTCCGTCACGTTCGAAAGCCGATTTATTCGCAGCGCGATGTTTTGCCACACGAGACATATCCGCTTCCATCACGGTCAACACATGCGGCGAGGTATGCTTGGACTCAACCATATGCTGTGCAATAGACTTGCGCATGGTTGAATGCTTGATGAGTTGATCGCCTTCTGTGGGTTTGAAAGTTGCAGGTTGCAGGTTGGCAGGTTTTTGACCTTCAACCTTTGACTTTTGACCTTCAACAAATGCCAATACATCGTTCTTTGTAATCCGTCCACTCAACCCCGTGCCATTGACCTGGGACAAGTCCACGCCATGTTCGGCGGCGATCTTTGCCACGACGGGGGAGATGAATCCTAAGTCGGTCGCAGGTCGCAGGTCTAAGGTTGAAGGTTTCGTTTCCGACTTTTGACCCTTCGATAAATTCAGGGCGTCGCTTTCGACTTTTGAATCAACAGCAGGAATACTGCTATCCACTGCCTCGCCAGGCTTGCCAATCACAGCAAGTAGTTCTCCTACTTTTGCAGGTGTCCCTTCTTGAGCAATGATCTGCAGAACTGTTCCTGTTGCCGGAGCAGGGATTTCGGTATCTACTTTATCTGTATTCACTTCGAGCAACGGCTCCAATTCATTAATAGAATCGCCAACCTGCTTAAGCCATTTTGTGACGGTGACTTCATCCACGCCTTCGCCGAGCCGAGGTACATAAACTTTTGTCGCCATAAGATCTCCTTATAACCGCCAAGAGCGCGAAGTCCGCTAAGAAAAAGATTTTCTTTGCGCTCTTGGCGAGCTTTGCGGTTAATCGAACTTGGGATATAAAGACGGATTTACTTCATGCATCATCTCATATACAGCATCGAACACTGTCTCAGCATTCGGCTTCGACCAGTAATCGCCATCTGAACCATACGATGGGCGGTGCGCTTTGGCAGATAAGGTGCGGGCGGGTGAGTCTAAATGGAAATAGCCGCCTTGTTTCTCGATGACTTCTTGCATCATGTAGGCTGTTGTGCCGCCGGGGACATCTTCATCGATGAATAGGATGCGGTTGGTTCTTTTCAGGGATTCGACGATCTTGCCATGAATGTCGAATGGCATCAGCGATTGGACGTCGATGACTTCCACGTCGATACCCACTTTGCTGAGTTTATCGGCGGCATCCATCACGATGCGGCAGCAAGCACCGTAGGTGACGATGGTCACGTCCTTGCCTGGGCGAATGGTTTCCGGCACGCCAAGCGGCAATGTGATCTCGCCGATGTTATCGGGCAGGCGTTCTTTCACACGATAGCCATTCAACACTTCGACCACGATGGCGGGTTCATCCGCTTTCAAGAGAGTGTTGTAAAAGCCAGCGGCGCGGGTCATGTCACGCGGAACCAAAACATACATGCCGCGAGTGAGACTCAAAATGCCAGACATCGGTGAACCCGCATGCCAAACCCCTTCGAGTCTGTGTCCACGAGTTCTAACAATAACAGGCGCTTTTTGCCCGCCAGCCGTGCGCCAGTGCAAGGTCGAGAGATCGTCGCTCATGATCTGCAAGGCATACAGAACATAATCGAGGTATTGAATCTCCGCAATGGGGCGTAGTCCGCGCATGGACATGCCGATGGCTTGACCGAGAATGGTCGCTTCGCGGATGCCGGTATCGGTGACACGGAATTCACCGTATTTTTCCTGCATGCCTTTGAAACCCTGGTTCACATCGCCAAGCTTGCCCACGTCTTCACCGAATGCGATCAGGCGCGGTTCACGCGCGAGCGCGGCATCGAAGGCGGCATTGACCACTTCAAAGCCAAACATGGTTGGTGAGATGTCGGAATATTTGGGCTTGACCTCGTCCACTTTCATGGCGGTGCCCGAATACAAATGCGAGCCGTAACGCTCCACATTCACCGCATCGTTCTCATGTTTCCATTGAATGAGAACTTGTTTGCTGGGATGATTCTCGTCTCGCAGGAGGCGCAGGGATTCATGCACGATGGCGTGGATATCGCGCCTCGAATACGACGGGAGAGTTGCCAGCCGGTCTCGGAGCAGACGCAACTCTGCGACATGGTTCGACGTGGGCGCGATCTCTTCGAGCATGTCCATGACTTGATTGCGCTCGTCTGTAATAGGGGAGAGATAGGCATCCCATGCGGCTTTGCGGAATCCTTCTACAGTGTCGTAGTCTGCTTTTTCGAGAGAATCAAGCTCGGACGAAGAAATGATGCGCTTGTCCGTCATCCATGCACGCATTTTTTTGAGTCCGTCAAATTCTTCTTCCCACTTGAGTCGCTCTGCAGATTTATATCGCTCATGACTGCCCGAGGTGCTATGACCTTGCGGCTGGGTCACGTCGATGACATGCACCAATGCAGGGATGTGATATTCGCGCGCGATCTCGGCGGCGCTGAGATAGGTTTCAACGAGGGCGGGATAATCCCAGGCGCGGACGGTGTAATGATCGTAGCCGTTCTGCACTTTTTCAAACGGCAGGTTTGGGTTACGCTCGAAGCCTTTGAGCAATGCGCCGATGTTCTCTTTGACCATTTGAAATTGATTGGGGACGGAGATGCCGTAGCCGTCGTCGTAGATGGTGATGATGGCGGGCGCTTTCAATACGCCAATGGCGTTGACCGATTCCCAGAACAAGCCTTCGGCAGAAGATGCGTTGCCGATGGTGGCGAAGGCGACCTCGTTGCCGTTGTTCGAAAAATCTTTTTGATCTCTTAACTCTTGCACCTTGCGATAGATCACAGATGCATACGCCAGCCCAACCGCACGCGGCATTTGTGCGGCTGTGGGCGAGATATCAGAAGCGGTGTTGTACATTTGGGTTTGCGGACGCCACGAACCATTGGGGTACAAATTGCGCGAGGCGAAGTGTGCGTTCATTTGCCGACCGGCGCTGGCGGGGTCGTAGGTCACATCGGCATGGGAATACAGTTGGGCAAAAAATTCTTGAATGCTCATTACGCCAAGCATGAACATCCAGGTCTGGTCGCGATAATAGCCGGAACGCCAGTCACCTTTTTGAAAGGCTCTGGCGATGGCGAGCTGGGCGATCTCTTTGCCGTCGCCGAAAATGCCGAACTTTGCCTTGCCGCTAAGAACTTCTCTCCGCCCTATGAGGGAAGCCTGGCGGGATTGATATGCCAGGCGGTAGTCTTTGATGATCTCGTCTTTCTCGAGGGGAAGCGCAATCGTACCCTTCTTTTTGTTGGGCATCTACTCTCTCTCCTGAGTTGGTG
>JAFLCF010000101.1 GCA_017303735.1 Anaerolineae bacterium | reverse complement strand
TGGCGGTGACAAAATACGTGGCATCTGCGCCGCACGCATCGCCCGAGCCTTGTTCTTGTTCGATCTTGATGGAATAGTCGGTGACTTTTCCGACGGTGTTTGCGGGGGCGGCTTCTTCGGTGGGCGTCTCTGTAGGTGCAGGCGAGCCGCAGGCGGAAAGCAGGAGTGCGAAGATTACGAACAGAAATAGTAAGTGACGGTGCTTCATTGTTTCATCCTTGTGTATATGATTTAAAATTTATCCGTTGAGGATGCGCAACTATAAACAAATTTCAATCTTTGGGGCTTTACAAATAGGCAAACTTTCAATGTTGATAAACCTGCATTCCCCCTAATAGCAAGGATAAGCACTTTCAAAGCAAATCAAAATTTTTGAACATCTGCTGATCTATTTCGAATATTTTTATGCTTGGATTTTTCAGCATACATACGTTGATCTGCAATGGTAAATGCCGCTTTCAGACTGTTCTCTCTGGCAGTTGCCACCCCTACTGATAACTGAATAGGCAGCTCAGGATGCGCTTCATTGTGCAATTGCATTTTCTCGTGAATACGCGTGATGATCTCATCTGCTTTGGGTTCATCGGTTCCGGGTAAAAGAACGGCAAACTCATCTCCGCCAATACGCGCAATGATCTCATCGGAACGGAATATATCTTGTAGTGATCGAGCTGTTATCTTAAGCAACTCATCCCCTACGGCATGACCCAGCGTATCATTGGTCAATTTCATGTTGTCGAGGTCTGCAACAATAATACTTACGGGGAAGCCCCTGCTTCCCTCCAAACGGGTCAATTCAGCCTGGAAAAAGGTTCGGTTAAAAATACCAGTAAGCGGGTCGGTAAGAGCGCGGCGGCGCACTTCCTCATACAAGTGAGCGTTTTCAATTGCGATCCCGGCATAGTTGACAAATGCCTGCAATCGCTCCACATCTTTTTGACGAAAGGAATTGGGCTCTGCCCTTGAGATGTTCAAAAAGCCGATCACTTCTTGTTTGACCTTGATCGGCACACCTAAAACAGACCGAATCCAGGCGCCTGCCTCTGTATGGACCCAGCCTTCATACTCTTTCGTATCTGCGATGATGACTGGCTCTCCGCTTAATTGCATTTCACGCAAATTTCTTGCTTCTAGAATTGAAAACTGAGTTTCTTCTTTGGAATTTTGGTTTCCACGAGTATCATGGTAACGGGTGACCCGCGCAAAACGGCGGGTTTCATCCAACATGATGATCCCAACCGTATCGTGTTGCAAGACCAGTTCCACATTATCAATAATACGATCCAATACATCATCCAGATTGAGAGAGCTGTTTAGTGCAGCGGCGCTGTCACTTAATGCCTCTGCCATTGTGCGCAGTTCATATTCTTCCGCTTCAATTCTCTTTCGATCTGTAATATCTGTATGTGTGCCGCTCATACGCAGTGGATTTCCCTCCGCATCACGTTCTACAATTCTGGCTTGATCCAAGATCCATTTGTATGCCCCATCTCTGGTGCGCATGCGGTATTCCGCTTTATGTTCGGAGGTGCGTCCTTCAAGGTGGTCGTTTATGGATTTCCAGGCTTTTTCACGGTCATCAGGATGATGCAAATCGGTCCATTGCTTCACACTGGCTTCGATCTCTTCCAGGGTATATCCCAACATCCTCGCCCACTGTTCGTTTCGCCGTACCGCCCCGGTCTTTATATCCCAATCCCAATAACCTAGTTGACTGCCTTCCAGCACGAACTTGAGCCGCTCTTCTGATTCTCGCAAGGTTTGAGTAGATCGCATATTTCTTTGAAGTGTCAGGTTGAGGGGTTGTAAGGTGAGTAATACGGAGATGGTCCACGTCACCCAACTGGGAAGTGGAGGTTCGGGGAACAAAATAAGCAGTGGATAGCCATTTGTTTCCAGCAATGCCATGGTCAAAATGACCAAACTGCTTAAGGCAGCAAAGGTCAGTGCTCCGTTTCTGCCAAGCAAAATGCCTGCGGTGACGACTACTGCGATCATCAGGTTTGAGGCGGTGGAGCTCGTCCGCCCGCTGAGGATGTATAACAGGGTGAATAATATCCATATGCCGATCACATAGGTTCGGCTGGCGGCATCGACCCGCCCATTACGCAACAGACTATATGACCCCGCCACCAGAGAGAGGAGTAAAAATAATAAAACGCTTATGCCTATTTTTTGCACCGCAACCAAAAACAAGGCAAGCGTTACAGGGATGGCTATTTTCAGAATGGAAGTTAAAACGGCAGAGAGAACCAACGCTTTACGGGTTTTGTCTTCGTCATTGGGGAATATTGGCGGCGCCAACCATTTTTTGACTTTTTCGAACATAACGTCCTTTTTTCAACCGACTCAAGGAATTATGTTTATTTTACCCTTATCATCACTTCGCCCGCCGAGGGTTTTGTAAGGTGAAATATTGTAAAAACCACCCCCACCCGTCCTCCCCCAAATGCGACATGGAGACTCTTTCTAATTTCCAAAATTTCATTGTCGCATTTGGGGGAGGTGCCGAAGGCGGAGGGGGTTGCTTTTGCCGTTGCACCTTGGGAGACAGAAGAATTCTTAGTAACAATTTAGGTGTAAACTTACTCGTAAAGAATAGAGAGCACAATCCATAAAACGAGGTGGAAAATGAGAAAAGACAAGCATCTTATAGCAAAATTCCTATCCACTATAGGCGGTATTGTTTTGTTATTTGTCCTTGGGATGCCACTTCTTTTGTGGGTTGCATTTGAAATGCTTTTCCCAGCTCCTAAAATATGCACAGCTGACATATTAAATATAAATTCGATTCGTACCAGCCCTCAATTTTCTCAAAGTCTGGAATTGATTGGGCACTTTGGCGGTACCGTTCAATCCATCTTTACAACCGATTCATATGCTTATGCTGGCATTGGTACAGAACTCGCTGTATTAGATATTTCCACCCCTTCACATCCACAAAGAGTAGGTTACCACATCCTCCCTGACAAAGCGGTAGATATTTATGTCGACGGCAATTATGCGTATGCAGCTGTCGGGGATTGGGGGCTCAGAATAATAGATATCTCAAACCCCACCAATCCCTTTGAAGTAGGTTCTTATTCAACATCAGTACCGATACAAAGAATAGTAGTTTCCAAAGGATATGCTTATCTTCCCTTATCCGAGTGCGAAAGTTATGGCACATTTTTACCTACAAGGTGCAGTGGCGGCGTGCAAATCATAGATGTTTCTAATCCTTCACAACCTGTTCGAGTAGGATGCCATAAAATGTCTGGAACGCCTGCAAGCATAGCCATCGACGGCAATTTTGCCTATATTTCAGAGTTTACCTCCTCCGGTATTTCAGAAGCAAGGTTATTGAAGATGGATATTTCAATTCCAAGGTTTGCAAGGATAATAAAAATTCAAAACTTGGATTTCGGCGGAAAATTAGTCGCCAATGATGGTTTTTTATATTTCTCCGCCCGGTTTGACAAATTCAGAATATTAAATATATCCAATCCATATGCTTACTTTGAAACTGGACTTTACGATTCCAAACATCCAAGTGGAACACGGAATGCAATTTATGATGCTGTCGTGTCTGAGCAATATGCCTATCTCGTTGTTGAAGGTGTAGGTATACAGGTGTTGGATATTTCCAACCAAGCTCAGCCCATTTTAGTCAGCAACTACGAGGTGACAGGCAAGATCAGCGATATCTCTTTGAGTGGCAACTATGTATATATAGCAACCGACATTAATGGTCTAGAAATAGTAAGCATTGAAGACCATTTTTCTCTGGCGAAATCAGGTGCATACGAAAGCCCGATATCAGTTTCAAAATTAGAAGTAATCGACAACCTCTTATATACCTCATCGGAAGATAGCGGCATGAGAGTCGTAGACGTATTTGATCCGAAGATGCCCACAATAGTTGCGGGGTACAGTTTTTCAGAAGGAATGATGAACTTAGCAGGTGACGATAAGAAAATCTTTGTCTCAGGCATAGAAGTCGATAAGAATCAGGCATATCTTGCCATCAAAGATATAGGGATTACAACTGTAGATATATCCAACCCATCAAATCCATTCGGGTCTGATTTGTACCCTATTCCATATGGAATAAATGATATTGCAATCCAAGATAATCGTGCCTATATCACCAAAGGGGCGAACACCTCAACAGGGATTAACGGCGTTGAGGTTATCAAACTACCACTCAACTCATCCATTGTAGAAAACAATTACACCTTACCATCTTCATTCAACGAAGTTGTACTAGGCGACAATTATGCCTACATACTCGGGGATGAGGGGTTGCTGACTATTGACATTTCAGACCCCAGGGACATCAGACAGGTTGGTTTTTATAATTCTAAAAACCAATTTGGGCTACTTGGGTTAGCGATAGACAATAACAACGCGTATATTGCAACAAGTAATGGTCTTCAAATAGTTAGCCTATCAAACTCAGGCATCCCTTCAGAAAATCAATCATCATTTTTTCAAGGGTTACGGGTTGTAGATATAGTAACAGAAGATGGACTTGCTTATGCCGCCACCATTTCCGGTTTACGGATACTGAATATATCAAACCCGAAACAACCTGAATTAGTGGGCTCATACAGAATGAAAACGCAAGTAACTTATGCCGTAATAAAGGATGATAATATCGTCTATTTGTCCACCCAAGATGAAGGTGTAATAATATTAGATGTTTCAATTCCGAGCAACCCAATCAAACTCGGCAATTATGTCCCATCATCGGAAGTCGAAAGTTTAGCTATTGAGGGGGATTATGTTTATATTGCGACTCGTAATGATGGATTGCGGGTTATAGATATTTCAAACCCGGCAACTCCGACTGAAATGGGGTTTATTGAAAATTTAGAACATGTTAAGGATGTAACAATTAAAGGTAAATATGCTTATATAACTTTCAAGCAAGGAATAGCAATTATAGACATTGCCAGCTCTCCTAAACTTTCAATAGTTAAGCAATATGTCATTGAAGGGAAAGCAGAAAAAATAGCCGTCATGGGTAATTATGCTTATGTGTCTGGGAGGATTGATGGGTTATGGTTAATAGATATGAATGCAATCGATTCTCCTGGAAAAATTTACCACTATGGAGGTTCGTATTACCAAACTAATGGGATCGACATACAAGGAGAATTTGCTTACATTGCAGCAGGTCATCATGGGTTACAAATATTAAACATATCGAATCCATTAAGTTTAGCTGAGATTAGCATTTTCGAAGTTGATAGAGTAAATCTAAGCGATGTTGCAGTATTCGGCAACCTTGTCTACGTCACAAACCAAGGGTCATTCGGATCTGACATAAATAATGACTTAATAGCAATAGATGTTTCAAATCCCTATAAACCTGTTGAAATTGGTTCTTATAATTTACCAGGAGCAGTTCGGGGAGTAGCAGTAGATGACAAATATATTTATATCGCAGCTGGAACAGATGGAGTTTACATCTTTCGCTTGACGACTCCCCCTTAAAATATTGACAGATAATCAACAAGACCTCCGAACGGACAACTCGGAGGTCTTACTTTCTATTCACTACTTTCTACAATCACTCACCCGTCAGCACATAGATATTCTGCCCCACCCCGTCCCTCCCCAAATCCGAAATAAAAAGTCAGGACAATTCTTTAGTTTCTTCCATTCGGATTTGGAGAGGGTGCCTTCTTGGTGAGTGTTAAGTCCCAAATGCCTATACGCAAAAAAAAAAACAGGGGAGGGTAAAAATCCTCTCAGGGGAGGATTGGAAACGAGTCTAGACTCGTTTTAAAAAACATTTCGATGTCTTGTGAAAGACTTCTAAATGTTTTGGAAAAGACTCTTAGAAGTCTTTTTGGCAAAAAAAAGACCTCGAAAGCGCCAACGAAGGGCGGACTTCCGAGGTCTAATCATCTACTATCGACTATCGAATTCTCGGCTCTTCCCTACTCCCCCGTCGGCACCCAGATATTCTGCCCCTCCCCGTCCCTCCCCAAATCCGAAATAAAAAGTTAGGACAATTCTTTAGTTTCTTCCGTTCGGATTTGGAGAGGGTGCCTGCTTGGTGAGTGTTAAGTCCCAAATGCCTATACACAAAGCGAGTTAGTGAAGAGTAAAAATCCTCTCAGGAGAGGATTGGAAACGAGTCTAGAAAGGATTTAAATCGTGTCTAGAGAGGTTTGCAAACGAGTCTAGACTCGTTTTAAAACACATTTAGAAGTGTTGAGAAAGACTTCTAAATGTGTTGCCAAAGACTTCTAAATGTTTTGGAAAAGACTCTTAGAAGTCTTTTTAGCAAAAAAAGACCTCGGAAGCGCCAACGAACGGCGGACTTCCGAGGTCTAATCATCTACTATCGAATATCGAATTCTCTGCTCTTCCCTACTCCCCCGTCGGCACCCAGATATTCTTGACCTGAGTTGCCTCGTGCAGGAACTCGTGACCTTCGCCTTGCTCGCGGTCAAGCCAGTTGCGGGATGAGCCGTAACTGACCCAAGTCCGCTTCATATTGGCGGCGGATTCGTTCTCGACGTGGTAACTTCCGTCCGCGGAGCCGAAGTACCAGAGCGAGTCAACGTCTTCATGTTGAACAAGCGTCTTGACCAAATGGTCACGGTCACCTGTGACGATGTTGACCACACCACCAGGCACATCAGATGTGTCGAGCACTTGATAGAAGTCCGTTGCCGAGAGCGGATGTTTCTGGCTGGGGATCATCACCACGCTATTGCCGCGTGCAATGGCAGGCGCCATGAGAGAGATAAAGCCAAGCAATGGATTTTCATCGGGGCAGGCAATGCCGATCACACCGACAGGTTCATTGACCGCGACGGTGATTCCGCGCAGGGTGGTTTCTTGCACGCTGCCGCCGTATTTGTCTGCCCATGCCGCATAGCTGAAGAGACGTTCCACCGCCGCGTCCACTTCGGCACCCGCGGACTTTTGCGTGCGTCCCGTCATCTCGACAATGCGTTTGACGAACTCGGCATTGCGGGCATCGAGATTCTCCGCGATGAAATATAAAATTTGCGAACGGTTGTAGCCGTGACGCATCGCCCAGCCTGGCTTGGCAACATGCGCTGCGTGAGCCGCTTCGACCGCGTCACGAATATCTTTACGATTGCCATCACCGACCTGCCCAACAATTTTCCCTTTGGCATTCGTGATGGTCGTGGTGTATGCGCCATCGGGTCGCACCTGCTTGCCGCCGATGTACATCTTCGGCGTGCGATCTACCAGCGGAAGTGAATGTCCATTTGCCCGAGCAGCCCCAGGCTGAGTCGGAAGCGTTGGTGTGTGTGCTCCCCATTTTGAATCCACTGAAAATTCTGGGCGCGGACGTTCCATCCACTTGGGTCGCAGATATTCAAACAAACCTTCGCGCCCGCCTTCGCGCCCATAACCCGACTCGCGATAGCCGCCGAAGCCCGAAGCGCCGTCGAATTGATTGGTGCAGTTGACCCACACCGAACCCGCCTTGATCTTGCTTGCCACATCGAGCGCGAGGTTGATGTTATCGCTCCACACACTCGCCGCGAGACCATAGCGCGTGTTGTTCGCAAGTTCGATAGCTTCGCTCGGCGTTCTAAACGTGAGCGACACAAGCACGGGTCCAAAGATTTCTTCTTGAACAGTTGCGGCGGCAGGGTCAAGACCCGTGATCAAAGTCGGTTTATAAAACAAACCTTTTTCGGGCAACGCGATATTCGGCTGAAAACATTCGCCGCCTTCGGCAATGCCCGTCTTCACCCAACCGTCGATCGTGTCCCATTGGCTTTGGTCAACGATCGCGCCCATGTCAATGGCTTTATCGAGCGGGTCGCCCACGCGCATGTGTTCCATTCTATTTTTTAATTTTTGGATGAATTTCCCTGCGACATTTTCCTGCACTATCAGCCTTGACCCTGCGCAACAGACCTGACCCTGATTAAACCAAATCGCATCGACCACGCCTTCAACTGCTCCATCCAAATCGGCATCATCAAACACGACAAATGGACTCTTGCCCCCCAACTCGAGCGAGAGTTTTTTTCCTGAGCCAGCCGTCTGCTTGCGGAGCGTGCGCCCGACATCGGTTGAACCCGTGAACGCGATCTTATCTACATCGGGATGTTCAACGATCATCGAACCTGCGCTGCTGCTTCCAGTAATTACATTTACAACGCCAGCGGGCAACCCCGCCTCAGCAACAATTTCAGCGAACAACAACGCAGTTAATCGCGTGTACGAAGCAGGTTTCAACACCACTGTGTTACCCATCGCAATCGCAGGCGCGATCTTCCACGCCAACATCAACAACGGGAAATTCCACGGGATGATCTGTCCGACCACACCGACAGGTTGATAGTCGCGCAGTTCGGTTTCCATGAGTTGCGCCCAGCCTGCATAATAATAAAAGTGACGCGCTAACAAAGGCACATCAATATCACGCGACTCGCGGATCGGCTTGCCATTATCCATGGACTCGAGCACAGCCAACAAGCGCGAATGTTTTTGCAAGTTGCGTGCAATCGCGTAAAGATAACGCGCACGAGTCACGCCAGGCGTTTTGCTCCAGGTTTTGAAAGCCGTCCGCGCCGCGGCAACTGCCGCATCCACATCTTTCTTTTCGGCTTGTGTCGTCTCGGCTAACAACTCCCCATTCGACGGATTATACGAAGGATAGAACTTCGCACCTTTCGGCGTCGCCCACTCGTTATTGATGAACAACCCGAACTTGCGGTTGTGCTCGTCCAGCCATGTTTTGACAGCATCCGGCGCCTCGGGCGCAGGTCCGTATTCCATGGTGTTGAAGATTTCAAGTATTTTGCTCATATATATTCCTATCTCGGTGGTCGAGTAGCCTTGAGCGTTCTTTGCGAAAGGCGTATCGAGACCATCAGTTCGAGGTCAACTTTTTATTTCAGGTTTACTCGTTATCTTTGGTCTCGATACGGGCTGGAAAAGCATCCAGCCCTACTCGACCAACGGGGCTAGCTGTTATTTTGATCTTTCTGAAACTTCTTCTTTGCCAGAGGTGGAAGCATTTCATAATTACCACTGATCAACGCTTCTCTTTTCGCTCTGCCCCAATTTTGCACTTGTTTTTCTCGATAATAAGCATCAGCAACTCGGTCATATTCTTCGCCATACACCAACTTCACAGGAAGCCGCCCTGACGTATATCTTGAACCTTTCCCTGACTGGTGTTGCATGAAGCGTTGGTCAAGATTTTTAGTTGATCCAACATAATAGGAACCATCAGAACATTCAAGAATATACATCCATGCCATAACTTTTATTCCATATATATTCGGTGGTCGAGTAGCCCCGAAGGCTCTTTGAGGGGCGTATCGAGATCACAAATTTCAAGCACACCTTTTATTTTCTATATATATCCAACTGATGGTCTCGATACGGGCTGGAAAAGCACCAGCCCTACTCGACCATCGGGGTTGGCTTTATCCCATCGGCATGTGATGTTTCGCGGCGTAGTGACCGGTGAGGTAGTGATACAACTGCCGCTCGATGTCGGTCAGCAGGCTGCTTGCACCAAAGCGGAAGAGGTCATTCTTCAGCCACTCGTCGCCGAGTTCTTCCTTCATCAGCGACTGCCACGCCAGCGCCTGCTTCGCGGAGCTGATTCCACCCGCAGGTTTGAAGCCCACTTTGTAGCCAAAGCGATCGAGATAATCACGCAGGGCGCGGATCATCACAAGGCTGACATCGAGAGTCGCGTTGGTCGGCTCTTTACCTGTGGACGTCTTGATAAAGTCTGAGCCTGCCATCATGGAGACTAAACTGGCTTGGTAAATATTCTTGAGCGTGCCAAGCTCGCCCGTTGCCAAGATGGTCTTCATGTGCGCGTCACCACAGGCTTTGCGGAATTGTTGCAGTTCGTCGTACATGGCTTGCCAATCACCCGTCAGAACATAGTTGCGGGCGATGACCACGTCAATTTCTTTGGCGCCTGCTTCCACGGCTTGCTCAATTTCTTGGATTCTTTGTGGCAGAGGAGTCTGTCCCGCAGGAAACCCTGTCGCAACAGAGGCAACTGGAATGGTAGAGCCTTGAAGCGCGTGAACTGCATCCGCTACACGGTTGGGATAAACGCAGACCGCACCGACTTGAATCCGCTCACCGTTCAATCCAAGTTTTTCGAGCATATCAGGGCGAATCGGTTGCTTGGCTTTGGCGCACAGACGCTGCACGCGCCCAGGCGTGTCATCGCCTGCGAGGGTGGTCAGGTCAATACAGGTGACGGCGCGTAAAAGCCATGCCGCCTGCCAATCCTTTTTCACGGTGCGGCGACCAGTGAGCGTGACGGTGCGTCGCTCCACTGCGCTTTTGTTGATGTGCGCGCCCATGACCCAATCAAGGTCGAGGGGCGTGCCGGGGTTACGAGTGTGATTACTGGTCATTGAAACTCCAAATGATTGTCTGACATCATTATACAATTAATTGAATGCTATACTATTAACCAAGAGAAATCAGATGAAACTTGAAGAAGTTATTTTAGACAGAGTAAATTTAACCTTAGAAGATCTTAACGCGAACCTCCGCGGAGAATTAAGCAGCCAGCAACAACGTTTTTTGAAAAACAAGCAATTCTCAGAAATTCTAGGGGCGTTGGCTTTTTTGATAATGCTTTTCATCCTGATCACTGCATTAACCCTAAAAATTATTTTTCCAACCTTTGCAGATCGTGGAGTTTTCTTTATCGTATTTCTAGTCGGTCTATTTTGGCTTTGGTTACTTCGTTCGTCGCCACGGTCCTGGCTTCAGACAAACAGGGAAATCCAAGAACGGCAAGTTGCAACTGTAGTTGGTCAAGTTCAATGTAGGATCAGCGGAAATATTGGTTTGATTCAATTGCCGCACTACACGATCCGCATTGCTGCGCAAAATTTCAAGGTAAGCGAAGATATATACTTTCAATTCAAGAACAGGGAAAATGACAAAGTCTTTTATACGCCCCTGACAAAAACCCTTCTGGGGGGCATCCAAATCACAGGGACAGCCCCAATCCTTGAGAAAGCTTCGTTAGACGATAGTGAAAACCTTAACCAGATCGAAGTGCTTACCCCCCGAGATAAGGAACTACTAGGGTGCATTGCAGCAGGTCTTTCGAATAAGGAGATCGCTGCTCAACTTTCTTTATCTCCCAACACAGTAAAAATGTATACATCAAAACTATATCGCAAGTTAGGAGCACGTCGCCGCACGGATGCGGTCAAGCGCGCCCGCCAGCTTAATTTACTTTAGGAAATATACTTTTTATATACTTTTGCCTATCGTTTTTAAGAGTTCCTGGCATTAAAGTTGGGGCTGTTCAAAAAAAAGTATAGGAGTTTAAAATGCATATCATTCATCTGATCGAAAAGAGATACCCTCAAAAAGCGCCAAAGATCATTACAATGCTTTTTATTGCATCCATTAGCGCCCTTGCAATTGGCATTGGTTTATTGGTCTTGAAATAGAAAGACTGGGATATTTCTATTTCAGGCTGGCGCGACGCACTCTATGCAATGAATTAATCAAAATACTTTTCGGGGTACTCGCCCACCAACAGCTCATCATCGGGGATGGCAAGCAGAACGTCTGCGCCATCCCTAATGATGCACCAGAAAATACTCGCCGCGTTTGGCTGCGGCTGTACCGATGGTGATAGACATAAAAAGCTTGCTCCATTAACTCAGTTTCCCCAAAAAAAAGAATTTATTTGATCTTTCCGTCTGCAAGCCATTCCGGGTCTTTGGCGGGTTTCCCAGCCTTCCAAGTCTCTACAATATGCCGCAGCATATCCATCTTGTGATATCGCACGGCTTCGATGATCTGGGCATATTGCCGATACGATGGTCCATCGCCTTCCTCAGAGCTTAACTCCGAGTGGACGATTTTCAGCAAAGCCAATGCCAGGTCTGGGTTGATCTCATTTGAATCGAACAAGGTCTGAAATAACTTCAGCTTATCGGCGGGGGAAGGTTCGCGAAACAGGTGTTGATAAAGTGATAAAGTGTTCATGCGTCCCTGTATTATACAGTGAATAAAAGAATTATCGGTACGATATAATCCATAAAAGGAGCCCTCATATGAGCCATATTCCCCAGCCCGAATCACAAGAATACTCCCCCTTTTATGCAGACTACATCCAACGTGCTGCTGCCCGCGGAGACATCCACGCCGCCCTGTCGCTTCAGCCTAATGAAATGAAAACAGCCATGGGGAAATTTTCAGACTCACAAGCCCGCTTCAAACCCGGACCTCAGGAATGGTCCATCAAAGAAGTCGTTTCTCATCTGATAGATGGTGAGCGGGTCTTCTCGTATCGTTTGCTACGAGTTTCCCGAAAGGATAAAACGCCCCTCCCCGGCTTTGAGCAAAATGATTACGTCCGCGAATCTGGTGCGGATGAAATTCCACTTGCTGACCTGCTGGATGAATTTGACTTTCTACGCCGCGCCAACACACTCGCCATCAAGAACATGAGCGCCTCTGCCCTCGCCGAAGTGGGCACCGCCAGCGGAAATCCCGTCAGCGCCCGGGCTTTGGTCTACATGCTCGTCGGGCATGTGGAGCATCACATGGCAAGCCTTAACGAGAAATATCTGCCGTTTGCGTAGACCAATCCATGACAGTCGCATGATTTGTGGCTGTTATTTTTATTGAGAAGGAACCCTCATGACTTCAAAAACACATCAACCCAGCGCACCGAAACGACCCCATCCACTTACCAGCCACGGTGTCACCCGCATCGACGATTATTACTGGTTACGCGATAAGGAAGATCCCGAAACCCTAAAGTATCTGCACTCAGAAAGCGATTATCTCGAAGAAGTGATGGGACACACCCAATCTCTACGGGATGCACTTTTCTCTGAGATGAAGGAACGCATCCAGGAAACCGATACAACTGTCCCGGAGAAACGAGGCGACTTCTTCTATTACGAACGAACAGAAGCAGGCAAGCAATATCCCATCTTTTGCCGCAAGGCAGGCTCGCTCGAAGCTCCCGAAGAAATTCTGCTGAATCAAAATCAACTGGCGGAGGGCAAATCCTTTTGCGGTATCAGCGGATTCGTTCCCAGCCCGGATGGCACAAAGCTTGCTTATCTCGTAGATTTTGGCGGACGGGAAATTTTTGAAATTTACATCAAAGATATCGCCAGTGGCGAGTACTTCCCTGAAGTGCTTGAAAATATTTCGGGCAGCGCCTACGAACGCATGGGTGTGGAATGGGCGAATGATAGCAAGACCATCTTTTATATTACGCTCGATGAAACCCTGCGCCCGTATAAGTTATTTCGTCATGTGGTTGGCAGCGCTCAAAAAGAGGATGTGCTGGTTTTGCACGAAGAAGACGAGACATATTATCTTTTCTGCAACAAAACCCGCGACGATGTTTTTATCACCACCTATCATTACAGCACCAATACACGCGAGTTTCGCTTTATGGATGCGAACGACCCAGCCAGCGAATTGAAGATCCTACAGCCGCGCATTGAAGGCTTGGACTATAACGCTGCGCATCACAACGGGAAGTTCTTCATTGTCCATAATGAAAATGCGAAGAATTTTAAAGTGAGTGTTGCGTCGGTTGAGAACCCTGGCAAAGAGAACTGGAAAGATGTTTTGCCGCATCGTGACGATGTGCTGGTAGAAGGCGTGGATACTTTTGAAAAGTATGTCGTCATCCATGAACGCAAAGGTGGGTTGAAACAGTATCGCATCAGCGCTGTGGACGGGCTGAGCGATGTGCGCTATGTTGAATTCCCTGAACCGACTTACAGCGTGTACCCTGAAAGCAATGTTGATTTTGAAACGAATTTATTGCGCCTGCGTTATTCTTCGCTTATTACACCCTTTACCATTGTCGATGTCCACATGGATACGGGTGAATGGGATGTAAAGAAGGAAGATGTGATCCACGGGTTGGACAAGAAAAACTATGCGATGGAACGCATCCATGCTACTGCGCCTGATGGGACGCAAGTTCCGCTTTCGATTGCTTATCGAAAAGACTTGCAAAAGAAAGATGGGACAAATCCCGCGTTGATGTATGGCTACGGTTCTTACGGTGCAACCATTGACCCGTACTTCGACTCGAATCGCTTCAGCCTGCTCGACCGGGGATTCGTGTACGCCATTGCTCACATCCGCGGCGGATATGACATGGGGCGGGATTGGTACGAAAAAGGCAAGATGGAATTCAAGCGTAACACCTTCACGGATTTCATTGCCTGTGGCGAGCATCTCATCAAAGAGGGCTATGTTGCCAAAGATAAGCTTGCTATTCAAGGCGGCTCGGCAGGCGGATTACTCGTCGGCGCTTGCATGACGATGCGTCCGGATCTCTTCAAGGCGGTCATCGCCAAAGTGCCATTCATGGATGTGGTCACAACAATGGAAGATGCCAGCATTCCGCTCACAACGCAGGAATACGACCAGTGGGGCAACCCGGAGGATAAGGCGATGTTCGAGTACATGATGTCCTATTCCCCATATAACAACCTGCGAAAAACGGACTATCCCAACCTGCTCATCACCACCGGCTTGAACGATCCGCGTGTTTCTTTTTGGGAACCTGCCAAGTTCACGGCAAAATTACGCGAGCTAAAAACAGACGATAATCTGGTGCTTTTCTACGTCAACTATGACTCGGGTCACGCCGGGGCGAGTGGACGGTATGACTACATTAAGGAGATCGCACTGGATTTTGCCTTTTTGATGGATAGACTTGGAGTTAGAAAATAGAATTACAAATAAAAAGACCTTCGAGAAAAAACTCGAAGGTCTTTTTGATTCAAAATTTATTTACGCAGGTTGAGCCGCTTTGGCAACCGCATCTTCCACCATCTTAGTGGTCAGCGATTTGGGGCGCTCGATCGGCATGCCGAGGGCGCGCATCCAAATATAGTTGGCGGTCACACCGAGGGCACGACCGACACCGAACAACACGGTGTAGAAGTCAAAGTCACGCACGCCGTAGTAATACTGGAGCGTGCCGCTGATCGCATCCACATTCGGGGCGGGGTTCTTGGCTTTGCCCTGTTCCTTGAGAACGGTCGGCACTACGTCAAAGACCATATCGGCAAGGCGTACCAATTCATCATCAGGGAAGCGCTTCTTTGCAAAATCCATCTGAGCCGTAAAACGCGGATCCGGCACACGCAAGACTGCATGCCCATATCCGGGGATGACCTGTCCGCCGTTGAGGGTGTCCCATGAGAATTTATACAATTCATCGCGAGTTGGAACGCCGCCGAACTTTTCTTTTACTTCGATCAACCAACCCAGGCATTCCTGATTGGCAAGCCCATGCAGAGGTCCAGCCAGCCCGTTGAGTGAGGCGGAGAAGGAAAGATACGGGTCAGAGAGTGCAGACCCGACGAGATGCATCGTATGTGCCGAGACATTACCCGACTCGTGATCGCTATGCAAAATGAAATACAAACGGGCAAGTTCGGCATAACCTTTCTTGTCTGAAACCTTCATCATGCGCGAGAAGTTCAAGCCGTAATCTTGCTTGGGGTTGTATTTCGGCTTGCTGGTCTCGCCAAAATATTTCATGCGGTAGATATATGCCGCAATGATCGGGAGTTTCGCCGTCAGGTCGAGGCTGTCTTCGAGGGCGGCTTCCCAATATTGATCTTTCTTCATGCCTTCATGATATCGCTTGGCAAAGACCGAGCCATTCTGCAAGGCGAGCACTGCCTGCGAGAACAAGGTCATTGGGTGAGTCTCTTTCGGCATGGACTTGAGCATCTTGAAAACGTAATCGGGCACGTTCGCGCGTTTCGCCCATTCGGCTTCCACTTCAAGAGCCTGTTCCTTGGTGGGAACTTCGCCGATCAGTAGCAGATAGAACAAACCGCCCACCAACGGCATTTTGCCGCCTTTTGCCTTGGGCAATGCCTTGAGCATATCTGGGATGGGCATGCCACGGAAAAGGATTCCATGGGCTGGGTCTACAAAAGAGACATCGGTCAGCAAGGACTTAATATCGCGCATGCCGCCGATGACCTGCCCCACCGTCACCTGATCGATCACCAC
>JAFLCF010000100.1:4560-16377 GCA_017303735.1 Anaerolineae bacterium | reverse complement strand
GGATTGTACGTACTTTGCCAGAGAGCCACTGGGTAAATGAACCCCAGCTATTGAAGAAGGTATCGATGCCTTTTTGGTCGGCATAGCGGCTGAGCAGAACTTCACTAAGCCAGTTATACGTGCCAGCGATCACGGTGTCATGCACAAAGTCGTGCCAGAAGCGCCAGTCGATCACATCGGCAAGGAATTGCGAAATCTTCTTGAACGGGGTCAAGATGAGCACGCCATACCCTTCATCCACAAACCATTTGTTTTCCATGCCGGTGAAGACAAAACCAAGCGGCTTCTTGAGCGGGTCGGGCTGATTCAACTTGAGCGGGTTGCGTCCGTAAATGAGCCAGGAGATTAATATGGCAAGTAACGCCAATACAGTGGAAATTCCAGCCACACCCAAATCAAGCGGAAGTGCTTCAACTTCACCAAGAGTATATTCAAGCCAGTGACCAAGGTTATGGAAGCCTTCGAACGGAAGGTTCAACGCACCTCCAACTACGCTCAGAACTGCCAGCACCATAAGCGGCACAGTCATCACCCTGGGGCTTTCTTGCGCATGCTTCGCTGCGTCTGTACGAGCTTCACCAAAGAAGACCATCCAAATCTGGCGTCCCATATAAAAAGCGGTGAAGAAAGCGGCGATGCTCAACTGCCAATAGATGCTGGTGAAATGTAATTTCGCGTCAAGCAGAATTTCATCCTTAGACCAGAAGCCCGCGAACGGGAAGATGCCCGCCAGTGCGAGCGTGCCGATCATATACAGCCAGAAAGTAACCGGCATGGTCTTACGAAGTCCGCCCATGTTGCGCATATCGCCGGGGTCAAAGACTTCACCATGGTCATCGTGACCATGTCCATGATCTTCTTTCTTTCCTTCTTTCTTCTTTCCTTTTGGCTTTTCGTCATGAGCGGCATGATGCGCATGGGCATGATGTCCACGCTCCAAGCCGAGGATGACGGAACCCGCCGAGAGGAAGAGCAAAGCCTTGAAGAAGGCGTGAGTGATTAGGTGGAACATCCCTGCCACGTAAGCACCCATTCCCACAGCGGCAACCATAAAGCCGAGCTGTGAAATGGTCGAGTAGGCAAGAACTTTCTTGATATCGTACTGCCCCACTGCGATCGTTGCAGCAAAGAGAGCCGTCGCAGCACCGACCATGGCGACGATGTATTGCGCCTGCGGAACGAGTGTATAAATGGAAGCCGAGCGGGTAACGAGGTACACGCCTGCGGTCACCATCGTCGCGGCATGAATGAGAGCAGAGACCGGGGTTGGACCCGCCATCGCATCAGGCAACCAGATGTAAAGCGGAATCTGAGCTGATTTACCAGCTACACCCACCAACATAAAAAGCGTAATGGCAACGATCACCCACGGAGAGGCTTCAGCAATCGCCGGAGCCGCGGCAAAGACTTCATCGAACTGGAAGGAGCCGAGATACCAGAACATCAAAAAGCCAGCCATGAGAAAGCCGAAGTCACCCACGCGATTAGTAATGAAAGCTTTCTTGGCGGCGTTGGAGTTCGCCCAGGAAGGTCGACCCAAGGTGTCCATCTCGTACCAAAAGCCGATGAGCAAGAAGGAAGCCAACCCCACCCCTTCCCAACCGACGAAGAGCATTAAGTAGGAGTCGCCTGAGACGAGGATCATCATCGCAGCGATGAACAGGTTCAAGAAAATGAAGAAGCGGGTGAAACGTCCCTCTTCATGTTTGAAGCGTACATCCTCGTGCATGTATCCGATGGCATAGATGTGAATGAGTGTCCCAACGCCCGAAACGACCAGCATCATCGTCGCAGAAAGCGAGTCGACGCGGAAGGTCCAATCGAGTTTGAGATTGCCGATGTGGATCCATTCAGCGAAGGGCACGCTCACGGCATGACCATGATTGATCGCCACCGAATATGCCAAAAGCACCGAGATGACGAAAGCCGCTCCCGATGCGAGGCTTGCCACCGTCCCCACCACTTTTTCGGAAAAGTTCTTTCCGAAGATGGCGTTGATGAGCAAACCGAGAATCGGTACCAACACCAACCCGGGGGCTAGGAAATAAAAGCCTGAGTTCATTGTTTCACTTAAGTGCATAGCATTCTCCGTAATCCGTGACGCGTGATCCGTAATTTACGAATGACGCATTACGTTTTACTTATCCCTTCAGGGAATTCATTTCGTCAATGTTGATATTCTTCTTCGCTTTGAAGATCTCCACGATCAACGCAAGACCCACCGCCACTTCAGCAGCAGCCACGGCGATGACGAAGAAGACGAAGATCTGTCCGCTGAAGGTTTCGTATACGCTGGCGAATGCCACAAAAGCGAGATTCGCCGCGTTGAGCATCAACTCAATGGACATAAAAATGATAAGCGGGTTGCGGCGTGAAAGCACGCCGAGTGTGCCAATGGAAAAAAGAATGGCAGATAAGACAATGTAATAATCAACAGGGACCATTATTTCGCCGCTCCTTTTTCCTGACGGCTCAAGACGATGGCGCCCATCATGGCAACCAGCAACAAAATCGATGTGACTTCGAAAGGCAGGAGGAAATTGCTGAATAATGCTTCTGCCATTTTACGCAGGCTCTCCATCGTGTTCAAGGAAGCATCGGGCGCAGAAACCGACATACCCGAACTGGCGCGGTTGAACAGAAGGTAGATCGCCTCCACCGCAAGGATGAGGGACAGCAATCTCGCCAGCGGCTTCTGCCAGGGAAGGTTTTGGGTGGGAGCTAAATTCTCCGCGCCCAGGAGCATGATAACGAAGAGGAACAAGACCATGATCGCACCCGCATAGACCGTGATCTGTGCCATCGCAATGAACGGAGCACCCAACAAAAGATAGAAGATCGCCACCGTGATGAAGTTCAACACCAGGAACAGCGCCGAATACACGGCATTGTTGCTGAACAACATCCCCAGCGCGGTTGCAATGGCAACGAGGGAAAGGACAAGGAAAACGATCAGTTCAGAATTCATAAGCACCTTGGGAAAGTATCAAGGAAACAAGTAAAGAGGTACACATTACTTGTTTCCTTGTTTACCTGTCTACCTAATCACTGGGATCCTGCATCTCCGGCACCGAGCGGGTGAACACACCTGCATCCACTTTGCGCGGGGTCAACATGGACTCAGCCGGAACAGGTTCCAAGAGACGGTCTTTGGTGTAGATCGCATCCTGACGGCTGGTGAAAGAAAGCTCGTAGTTATCACCCAATACGATCGCTTCAGTGGGACAGGCATCTTCGCAAAAACCGCAGTAGATGCAGCGCAGCATATTGATCTCATAGGTGGAAGCATACCGTTCGCCGGGCGAGAAGCGTTTTTCGTCCGTATTCTCAGAGGCTTCCACAAAGATCGCATCGGCAGGGCAGGCGGCGGCACAGAGTGAACAGCCAATGCACTTCTCCAAGCCGTTGTCGTAACGCTTCAAAACGTGACGCCCACGAAAACGCGGATAAACAGGTCGCTTCTCTTCAGGATATTGATAGGTGACGGTCGGCTCGCGTAAGAACGAGCGCAAGGTCTCACCAAGACCCTTTGAAAGCTCAATAATGGGATCAAATACGCCCATAAGATTTTCTCCTCAAGTCACGGTAGATAAAGGAAACTGCGATCAAAAAGGCAAGGATCGAAAGAACCGGAATTCCCCACAAAAATCCCTGATTCTGGAAAAAGTCTGTCATCAGGATACCCAACGCAGTAATAAAAGCAATCGCCAGCGAAAGTGGAAGCAATACCTTCCAGCCAAACGACATGAGACGATCATAACGAATGCGGGGCCAAGTCGCACGCACCCAGATCATCCCGAACAGCAAAATGATGACCTTTGCAAAAAGATAGACCGGACCAAGCAATGGGAACTGATCCACGAACGGTCCCAAATAACCACCAAAGAACAAGGTCGCGGCAATCATGCAGATGACGATCATTTTTTGGTATTCTGCCATGAAGAACAAAGCGAACTTCATACCTGAATATTCGGCATGATATCCAGCCGTCAATTCCTGTTCAGCCTCGGGCATATCGAATGGAGCACGGTTCACTTCCGCCAGAGTCGCGATCCAAAAGATCAAAGCGCCAACCGGCTGATAGACCACAAACCACATTCCTCTTTGAGCTTCCACGATCTCGGTCAGATTCATCGAACCGCCATCTGGGTTGCCAATAGCGCTCAAAATGATGGCAATCACAAAGCCCAAACCAAGGGTTAACTCATACGAGATCATCTGCGCAGAAGAACGAATGCCGCCGAGCATGGCATACTTGTTATTGCTCGACCAGCCCGCGAGCACAATGCCATACACTGCAATCGAAGCAATGGACGTCAGGTACAGAACGCCCACATTCAAGTCGGCAACATACAAATTGATCTCACGTCCAAACAAATTGAACGAAGTTCCCAACGGAATGACCGCCGCAAGTACGAGCGAAGGCACCACCGTCAACACCGGCGCGAGGATGAATACCAATTTGTATACATGCCCGGGTGTCAACTCTTCCTTAAAAATCAACTTCACCGCATCTGCAATTGGCTGCAACAAGCCCTGCGGACCTGCACGGTTCGGACCGACACGCACCTGCATACGAGCCAGAGCGCGGCGTTCATACAACGTCAAATAGGCAAAGCCCGTTAAAAGGATCAAACAAAGGATAAAACCCTTTACGATCCATTCAACCCACATTGTCCAATCCATAATTACTTCGCCTTCCCGGTTGAGGCTTTCGCCTGAACGCGCGCCACCACAGGTTCATGGATCGCAATGCCCATGCCGCGCGGAACAAGCACAACACCCGTTCCAATAGTCTCATCGATCTTTACAACGGCTTCCGCTTGCACACCGTCGAAACTCACTTTCACTGTCTGTCCGGCTTCCACTTCGAATTTCTTCGCCGTGGTCGGGTGCATCGACACCTTTACTTCACCGATGCGCTGTTCAAGGAACTCTGCTGTTTGCACGGTCACACCCAAGTCATACAGTTTGTTGGATGGAACAGCCAGCAATTCTTTTTCTTTGGGACGAAGAGCCGCTTCTTTCCTGACCTTTGAAATGGTCACCTTCCCCCCAGCCTGAGCCACCGGGACGAGTTGTACTCCCATGCCCTTGGTGTTTTCATACGTCGTGCCGCCGTAATACAAATCACTGCGTCCGACGATGGGCCACTGTTCTTTGACCTGGGTCAGCGCTTCATAGCTCAACTCATTGAAAGCTTCAACAGAATTTGCCAGGATTTCAAACACCACCGAAGCAGATGTTCCCTGAAGGATCACGCCCATCTGTTTTGCAAGCATGGATGTGATGGCATAGTCGGGCTTGCTGTCTCCCTTGGGGGCAACTGCCGCATAGAAGCGCTGAACCCGGCGTTCGCCAGAAACGAGCGTGCCGTCGCGTTCGGTAAATGCCTGCGCCGGGAAGACCACATCCGCAATTTCAGTCGTGGCTGTTTCGCGTAATTCCTGCACCGCCACGAACTTGGCGCTTTTCAACGCCTTGGCAAGGTTGGGGTCATCCCCCACCGGGTCGGCTCCCACAATGTAAACTGCCTTCCCCTTCAAGGCTTTTTCAAGATCAGCCACCGGGCGGAAGCCCACTTCGAAGGCACCCTGGTCATTGGCTCGCTGCCACACACCGATCAAGCCATTGTTGGCGCTGCCAATGTGGTTGGTCTCTTTCAATAAGTCGGCACAAGCCGAAGCCAGTGCAGAGGTGCCGGTCACGCCGAGACCTTCACTACCATAGAAGATGACGGTATTCTTCGCCTTCGCGAATTCATCTGAGATCTTGCTTTTCTTTTCAAAATCGTGAATGGTCTTGATCTCATCGCCATACGCATAACGGATGGTGTATTTGGCAAAGCGGTCGAGCTTGGTCTCGCGCGGGTTGGCAACGATCAAGGTCGCGCCGCGGTCTGCTGCCTGCTTGATTCTCAGCCACCAGATCGGAGCTTCTTCATATAAATCAGAAGCGATCACGAGAATGGTATCGCCTTTGCCAAGTTTGCCGAGATTGGTACCAGCGCCAACGCCCACCAACTGGGTCAGCTCGCCGCCGCCCATATCAGAGTACAAAATAGCTTCGCCGCCCGCCGTATCCGCAAGTGACTTGAGATTGAACAGGTCTTCATTTGAGAGACGACCTGAAGCCAGCACTACGAAATCCTTCTTATTCGCAGTAAAGCCTTCGGCTGCGGTTTTGATGGCGTTATCCCATGAAGCGCGGGCAAGTTTTTCATCTTTGCGCACCATCGGCTTGGTGAGGCGTTCTTTGCCTTCAGTGTAGTGATAGGCGAAGCGTCCCTTATCGCACAGCCAAATTTCATTGACTTCTTCATTCTGGCGCGGCATCACGCGTTTGACAACCACATCTCCAGCCGCCTTGGCTTCACGGCGGGTATTAAGTGTGGTGTTGCATCCCACCGGGCACTGAGTACAGATCGAAGACTCAGCCTTGAGTTCCCACGGGCGGGCACCAAAGCGGAAGTCAACGGTCGTCAACGCACCCACTGGACAAATGTCTGTAGTGTTGCCAGAGAAGACCGAGTCGAAACCGGGTTCAGAAAGCGAAATGATCTGGGTATGGCGTCCGCGTTCGTCGAAACCGAGCACCGCCTCACCCACCACTTCATCTTGAAAACGAATACAGCGTGCGCATTGGATGCAGCGTTCGCGGTCGAGGTAGATCAACTCGCCGAGCGGAACCATCTTATCCAAGTGCTGCTTCTCGTTGTAATTGAAGCGGCTCTTCCCCGGACCATGCGCCATCGTCAAATTCTGAAGCGGACATTCCCCGCCCTTGTCGCAGATCGGGCAATCCAACGGGTGGGATGTCAATAAGAATTCCACTGTGCCACGCTGACCATCGGTCGCTTTGGCTGATTCTGTAAGGACCACCATGCCATCTTCCACTTTGTTGGTACAAGCGGTTTCAAGCTTGGGCATGAATTGGATCTTGGGCTGTCCATTTTCCATCACGAACTGACCGGTGGCGCGGTCGCGTACTGGGCGCCCGATCTCCACGAGACACATACGGCACATGCCGACCGGCTCGAGTTTGGGGTGATGGCAGAAAACAGGAATGTCGATGCCCGCCATCTTCGCCGCGTCCGCAACGCTAAGACCTTCCGGCGCGATGACTTGCTTTCCATTGATTGTAAGAGTGACTTGTTTGCTCATTAAGTCTCCGAAGAACGATACTGGATATTCGAATATCCAGTATCGAGTATCTGGTATTGCCTAACTTTTTACCGCTTTCTTGAAATCGTCCGGGAAGCGCTCGATGCTTGTGACCACCGCCATAGTGGAGAATTCACCCAACGCACACAGACATTTACCCTGCATTTGTTTGGCAACATTCAACAGCAGTTTCACATCCTCACCTGAACCTTCGCCATGATGAATCCGCTCGGTCAGATTACGCATCCAGTGATTGCCTTCACGGCAGGTCGTACACTTCCCGCAAGATTCATGTTTAAAGAAGTGAATGGTCTTGTTGATGACCCAATCCATATCGACGGTGTCATCAAGAACAATGACAGAGGCGGAACCAAGGTCTCCGCCCACGGTGCGCACAGAGGCGTAATCCATTGGGGTGTCCAGCACTTTTTCATCCACAACAATAACGGAGGAAGAAGCGCCCGCAGGCATGATCGCCTTGATCGGGCGCCCATCCTGAATGCCCATGCCGTGTTCGTAGATCAACTGGCGGAAGGTGGTGCCAAAGGGCAATTCATAATTGCCAGGCTTGCGCACACGCCCCGAGAGCGAGAAGATCTTCACGCCCGCGCTATCGGCAGTGCCCATGCTTTTGTACCAATCAGCCCCATTCGCAAGGATCATTGGGACATTGGTGAAAGTTTCAACATTATTGATGATGGTCGGCTTGCCATACAACCCCACCGAAGGCGGGAAAGGCGGACGCACACGCGGCTGTCCGCGTTTGCCTTCGAGCGATTCGAGCAGTGCGGTCTCTTCACCGCAGATATAAGCACCTGCACCCAAATGAGTGTAAATTTTCAGCGAATAATCTTTGCCGAAGAGATTGTCACCGAGATACCCGGCTTCTTCCATCTCCGCGATCTTTTCATCGAGCCAGGCAGCCACCTGCCAAAACTCGCCGCGCATATAAATGTAAGCGGCTTTCGCGCCAACTGCATACGCACCAATCGCCAAACCTTCGAGGAATTGGAAGGGATTCTTTTCCATGATCTCGCGGTCTTTGAAGGTGCCCGGTTCAGATTCATCTGCATTTGCCACAATGTAATGAGGCCAGGCGTTCTTATCAATAAAAGACCACTTCATACCGGTTGGGAAGCCCGCCCCGCCGCGTCCGCGCAGACCGGAGTTCTTGACCACATCGATCACTTCGTTCGGCTGCATCTTGGTTACGGCATTCTTAAAGGCAGCAAACCCGCCGTTCTTCTTATAGACATTCAACTTATCAATATCGGGAATATCGCGATGACGTAAAAGGACGTAAGCCATGGTTACTTACCTCCCTTCAATGCATCGATCAATTCCATGGTGCGATCCACGGTCATGTAATCATGATATTTGATTCCATCGGGTCCCTGGGTCTGGAACATGGGAGCGCGATCGCATGAAGCAAGGCACATCACAGCTTCCAGAGTGACGAGACCGTCTTCAGTGGTCTCCCCTACTTTGATGCCAAGGTTCTCACACAATTTACCGAGAAACTCGTCCGCGCCACGCAAGGCACAGGGCAAATCGTTACAGACCTGCATACGATATTTGCCTGCTTTCTTATCGTGATACAGGGAGTAGAAACCGATAATGGAAGCGACTTCTGTTTCTGTGATATCTAGAATGGAGGCGATGTCTTTCATCGACTCTTTGTTGACATAGCCTTCTTCACGCTGGGCAAGGTAAAGGAGAGGCATCACCGCAGAGCGTTTGTGCTCTGGCGGATATTTGGCAAGGATCTGTTTAACTTCCTTCGAATATTTCTTTTCAAGACTCATCGGTCAATATCTCCGAGAACGATGTCAATGGAAGCGAGGATCGCAACCAGGTCGGCAACCAAATGTCCCTTGACGATGTCAGGGATGACGGAAAGGTTGTCGAAGGATGGGGTGCGCATGTGAACACGGCGCGGTTTGGGTCCGCCATCGCCAGCTAGCAACACACCAAGTTCGCCGCGCGGCGATTCAACGGCGCTATAAATGGAAGCGTTCGGAGCAGGGAAGCCTTCTGTCCACAGCTTGAAGTGATGAATGAGCGACTCCATGCTCACGCCGATCTCTGAGCGGGGCGGCGGGACGAATTTACGGTTGTCTGAACGCACGGGTCCCATGGGCAGTTTATCCAACGCCTGCTCAATGATGCGCAACGACTGACGGAATTCTTCAATGCGCACCAAGTAACGCGCATACGTATCGCCTTCTGTTAACACGGGCACATCGAAATCGTATTGTTCATAGCCCATATAAGGTCTTGCCTTGCGAAGGTCCCAGTTGACACCTGAGGCTCGCAGGTTCGGACCCGTTACCCCGTAGGAAAGAGCCGTTTCCTTGCTCAGATAGCCGATATCCACCATGCGGTCAACAAAGAGAGGGTTCTTCGTCAATAGCTTTTCATATTCATCAATTCGCTTGGGGAATACTTTTAAGAAATCACGCACGGCTTTTTCGAATTCCACCGGCACATCGCGCCACAAACCGCCTGGACGAATATAGGTCGTCATCATGCGTTGACCAGAAACCAGCTCAAAAATATCGAGGATCTGTTCACGTTCGCGGAAACAATACAAGAACATAGACATTGCCGCAAGGTCAAGCCCCCATGTACCGATCAAGACCAGGTGCGAAGCAATGCGTTGAAGCTCAACCAGAATGACGCGCAATGCCTGCGCACGCGGGGGCACATCCAGATCGACCAGTTTTTCCACTGCCATCACATAGGCGAGGTTGTTGCCCATGGTGTTCATATAATCAAGGCGGTCCGTCATCACTTCCGCTTTTTGATAAGTTTTGGCTTCCATATTCTTTTCGATGCCGGTGTGTAGAAAGCCAATGTCGGGAATGCAGTTGACCACAACCTCACCGTCAAGTTCCAACAACAAACGCAGCACACCATGCGTGGACGGATGCTGCGGGCCCATGTTCAAGAGCATGGTCTCGCCAGTAAGGGCGCGCTCTGAAACAAGATGTTTATATTGATCTACTGTAACTTCTTCAAGCTGTGCCATGTTTATTCCTTTGCGTATGGCTTGCGCAGGTCGATCTCTTCATAGTTGAAGGAGAACTGCGGTTCTTCGTAGCCAAGCGGGAAGTCTTTTCGCAGGGGATGTCCATCCGTACCTTCCGGCATGAGGATGCGCCGCGGGTCAGGATGACCATCGAATTCGATACCGAACATATCAAGGAGTTCACGCTCACGCCAAACCGCGGATTTGAACACACCCGCCGCAGTCGGGACCTTTGGCTGGTCGCCGTTTACTGGAACTCGCAACTGCACCGACAAATTTTTCGACAGCGACGTAAGTTGATACACCACATGGAAGCGCGGTGAAGTCTGCGGGTAATAATCCACGGCAGTTTGCGCCGAGAGCAATTCAAAGTGATGCGTATCGCGCAAGGTCGTCAATGCCTCGATAATATGATCCGCTTTGATAATGCACTGCACTTCGCCGCGAAATTCTTCAAAGGTTATGCCGAATTTTTCTTGTAGTTCTTTTACAATGGGTTCGAGGGATTTTTCCATAATATCTTTTTCCGTCATTGCGAGGAGCCGCTCTTTGGCGACGAAGCAATCTCAACACAGTAATGGGATTGCTTCGTTGGGCTGTTGCCCGCCTCGCAATGACGGAATCCTTTTGTTACTTCGTATCCGCTACCAGGTCTTTAAACTTCTCGCCCTTCACTTTTTCGTACAAAGTGAGCACGCCGTGGATCAACGCCTCGGGGCGCGGCGGGCAGCCCGCCACATACACGTCCACAGGAACAACTTCATCCACACCTTGATAAATGGCATAGTTATTGAAAACGCCGCCACAGGAGGCGCAATCGCCCATGGCGATCACCCACTTCGGCTCGGGCATCTGGTCATACAAACGGCGAAGGACGGGTCCCATTTTCTTCGAGACACGTCCCGCCACGATCATCAAGTCTGATTGACGTGGGCTGGCGCGCATCAGTTCCATGCCGAAGCGGCTCATGTCATACGTTGCCGCCTGTGCCGCCATCATTTCAATGGCGCAACAAGCCAAACCGAACAACATCGGCCACATGGCATTGGTGCGCGACCAGTTGACAACATTCTCAAGCGTGGTGGTGACCACGCCCATATTTCCAAGTTTTTGTTCTACTCCCATTCCAAGGCTCCTTTTTTCCACGCGTAGATGTAACCGATAAGAAGGATGGTAATAAAGACCACCATCTCGATCAAGCCGAATAGCCCGAGCTGACGGAATGCGATCGCCCAGGGCAAAAAGAACACTACTTCAATGTCAAACAAGATAAATAGAACAGCGATCAAATAAAATCGCACCGGCATACGGCGAGTCCCCTCACCATATGGGTTCATGCCTGATTCATAAGGCGTATCTTTCCCCGCAGATTTCTTTTTTGGTCCGAATAGTTCGCCCAAACCAATGGCGATAAAGGCGATCAGGGTGGCAACAAGGATCATCACCCCAATGGCAATATATTCCAATAACATAAACACCTCGATGGATGTGTGAAATCTTGCACAGTTCCGCGAAAGTATATCACAAAGGTTTTTAAGAGGCTAGAAAATGTGCCCCTTTTCACAAAAATGATGATATTTGTCATGTTGGGCATGATGTAATCAAATTCATAATAAAAACACC
>JAFLCF010000100.1:0-4460 GCA_017303735.1 Anaerolineae bacterium | reverse complement strand
ACCCGTTCACGGGTCACATCAAAGAAGCGGCTCACTTCCTCCAAAGTGTGTTCGCGCCCATCTTTCAGTCCAAAACGCAGTTCGAGCACATCCCGTTCTCGGTCTGAAAGAGAGGCAAGCGCGTGCGTGATCTGCTCACGCAGCATTTCACGCGCAGCAGCGTCCATGGGCGAGAGCGCGTCTTCATCTTCGATGAAATCACCCAACGCACTCGACTCGTCATCCCCCACTGGACCTTCAAGCGAGATGGTTTCTTCGGCGGAACGTAAAGCACGGTTCACTTTCTGGGTGGCGGTTTCAAGTTTGCGTTGTAATTCTGGGTCAATGGGCTTATTCTCGGCATGGGCACGCAAGATGACCTGCACATCGACTGCCGAAAGATAGCCCACTTCGAGCGCCAGATCTTCATTGGTCGGCTCGCGCCCGAGGACCTGGGTGAGGTGACGTTGTGCCCGAAGAATGCGCGAAATGGATTCGAACAAATGCACCGGAATGCGGATCGTGCGCGCCTGCTCTGCAATGGAACGGTTAATGGATTGGCGAATCCACCAGGTGGCGTAGGTGCTGAATTTGAATCCGCGGCGCGGGTCAAACTTGCCGATGGCGCGTAGCAGACCCATATTGCCTTCTTGAATAAGATCAAGCAACGGAATACCGCGACCTAAATAACGTTTGGCAACGCTCACCACCAAACGCAAATTTGCGCGCACAAGCGCCTGTTGCGCATCTAACGCACGGATGCGGATGGCATCTGTTTCGGCGAGAAGCTCCTCTTGAGAAGATAAATTGCGAAACAACGTGCGTTGAGATGGAAAGGCATGGTGAGTGCGGACATGCCCCAGCAGCCACTCGGCATAACTAAATGGAAGCAGATACAAGCTGAGATAAACGCTGTAGGCATGGCGGGCAAGGTTATCCCATAGGTGATCGCTGCCCCACTTCCCGTTGTCGAGGTAGGCACGCAGATAGGAAGGAGAATCAAACTCCCAGCCAGCATGAAGCGATTGGGCTTCTGCCAGCAAAAGCGCCAAATTGGGCAGGTCATATCCGAGCCGCTCGGTATCCTCCATCAAGCGATCCCAGGAAGTGAGCGCTTCGGATAGTACCGAATGATAAACAGAGGCTGCCTGCGAGATGCCTTTGCGTTGTTTGAGTTTATTGAGAGTGCCGATCATTCGGTCGCCTTCGATAATCGTGGCAAGGCGAAACTCACTGTCGGCGCCGAGCAACTTCACCTGCCCGATCTCGCGCAGGTACAAACGCACCGGGTCTTCCCCGGTCTCTGTTGTCAGATGCGCATTCAAGCTTATTGAATCATCAACTTCTTCTTCTTGTTGGGCAATAAGGGTATCATCCGGCTCCAGAAAATCATCCGCGCCAAATTCCTGTGCGGAAGGCATCTCCCCCGTCATTGATTCCATCACAGTGTGTACTGAAAAATCCCCAGAGACCTTGGCTTGCCTGGCTTTATGCTCTCCTGCTTTTCGCGTTGGCTTTGCCGCAGTCTTTTTCATTACGGTTTTGCTGGCAGACATTCGTTTCCCTTTCATCGTTCGTGTCTCCTGCAATGCTGAGTTACGCCTGTCGTTTCGACAACTTTAATTTTGCCTGATCCAACCCGCGCAGCAAACGGGTGAACTGAATAGCTTGCTCTTGATACATCTTAAGGTTTTCACCGCCCTGTTGCTGCTCATCCTCCTGCATAAAACGAAGTTGATTAACATTCGTCATTGCATGAGTACGGCGCAAGTCTAAAAATCTTCCAAGAATGTCCTCAAGCAAGCGGTCGTCCAGCACATCCAGTTTTTCCGTCTGAGCCAGCAGTTCATTCGTCAGAGTGCTCAAGGCTTCAGGTATCTGCGAGATCACATACTGCCCATGATCCTTCTCGTCCTGACTCATCGCCTGCCGCAAGACATTGAATAACATCTGATGGTCAGTATACTCGAAATCTTCAACTGCCAATGGGCTCAAGCCGTATTCTTCGAGCTTGCGGTCGAGACGATAGATCAACTCTGGCTTGCGCAGCAGGATCCCCAAACAATAGAACTCGATAGTCTTTCTAGGATTAGACACCGCCACCATCGGCGAATCGACACGGCGGCTGGGTTCGGTCACTCTGGGTTTGCGCCTCAACACCGGACCCGTCGGCTGGGCAGCCATCAACGAGCGTTCATCTACCCGTAACATACGCGCCAGCGCCTGACGGTACGTGTCGCGTTCCATCGAATTCCCAAGGTCATCGATCAACGGCAAGACTTGCGCCGCGATCTGATTCTTCACTTTGGGGTCATTCAGGTTCTGCCCGGCTGAAACCGCCTCCATCACATGCGTGACGATGGGTTTGGCATTTGCGATAAGTGTCGCCCACTCTTCCTTATTACGTGCCACGATCTCATCGGGGTCAAGGTCATCGGGCATTGTCGCCACACGCAGGTCGGCTTGCAGGCGAGCCTCGTTGCGGAGCAAGCCATGCGCATCGAATGCCAACTCGCCTTCCTTATCCATGGCAGAACGAGCCGCTTCAAGACCGCGCAATACCGCTTTTTGACCTGCCACATCCGGGTCAAGCGCAAGGACAATTCTTCTTGTGGAGCGTTTGAGCAGACGCAACTGATCTTCAGTCAACGCCGTGCCCATCGGCGAGACGACGTTCTCATACCCTGCCTGGTGCAAGGCGATCACGTCGAGATAGCCTTCCACGATCACCGCCTGGTCTGCCGCACGGATGGGTTTACGGGCACGGTCCAAGCCGTAGAGCAAATGTCCCTTGGTGAAGATCGAGGTTTCAGGGGAGTTGAGAAATTTCGGAATGTCATCCGGGTCTACGATGCGCGCGCCAAAACCCGCCATACGCCCCTGCTCATCACGGATGGGAATCATAATGCGGTTACGGAAGCGGTCGAACAAACCGCCGCTATCTCGCTCTGAAAGCATGCCCGCATCTACAAGGTCTTGCGGCAGATATTTACCCGAAAAATGTTTGATCAGATTATCGTAGCCATGCGGAGCATAGCCCAAGCCGAAGGTTTCGATCGTGGCATCGGTCAGCCCGCGTTTTTCGCGCAGGTAGGTCAATATCTCTTTGTTTGCAAACAACTGGCTTCGGTAATAAACGACCGCATCCTCCAACAGAACCCGTAAATGCTCAAAAGCTTCACGCTGTTGCGGCGTCTCGCGTTGGATCTGTTGGACTTCCACTCCGGCGCGTAAAGCCAGTTTGTTCAAGGCTTCTTTAAAATCCACGCCTTCGCGCTTCATCACGAACTTGAAGATATCCCCACCTTCATTACATGCGCCAAAGCAACGCCACGTGCCAGACTCGGGCCAGACCACGAAGGCAGGCGTATGCTTATTATCATGGAACGGACAAAAACCGGTCATATTCCGACCGGCTTTTCGTAACTTCACCCCTGCCTCTGAAACGAGGTCAACGATGTCTATTTTAGATTTGATCTCATCAATGGTGGACATGGCTTATCATTCAGATTATAGACGGATTTGACGAATCGAATACATGCTTTTCCCAAAAAAGGAACAGCGGGAAGGAGATCATTATGGTAAACCGAGATCTCCCTTAATTTGAGCATCCATGCTCCAATAATCCATTGCACCGATCGTGATCTTCGTGATCACCCCGTTTGGGGCAACGAAATAATGGGAGGGAAAAGAATTAACTTCATACAAGCGCGCGACGCTGCGGGTTTCATCATCGAAAATGGGATAGGTCAAAAAATGGCTCTCTGCATAAGCACTCGCCAGGGACGAATCCTCCCCCACATTAATTCCCAATATCACAAATCCATCGTCCTTATAAACTTTATACATGTTTTGAAGGTTGGGCGCTTCAGCTTCACAATAAGGGCACCATGTTGCCCAGAAAAAAACCAATACAGCTTTGCCTTTGTAATCACTCAGCTTCTCTATTTGACCCGTGCTGATATTCTTTGCCGTGAAGTCTGGAGCAAAATACCCACGGACCGGGCCAACTTTGGCTTGCGCCACAGCGGTCAGGAGAAAATCTTGAGTCGGGGGAGCTGCAACAATTGTCGCCGTGGGTTGAGGCGTTTCAGTTGGCAGGGAAATCGCAGTGGGAGTTGGAGTCCATGTAGGTGGCAGCGAGATCCCAATCGGTGTACCGGCATTGATGGGAACCTGAGCAGGTTTTGCCCATGCGCCACGGACGAGCATTACACCCGCAAAACCAACCAGCGCCAACGCAATACAACCCATCACAGCCAGAACGGAATACTGCAAGGCTTGGTTTTGCTTTTTTTTATGAGGCGTACGAACCTTGGCAGACGTCTCTCGAATTGAGGCAGGTGCAGCAGACCTTAGTTTCTCAAGCCGAGCTTGCGCCGCTGTATGAGTGGGGTTCAACTTCAAAATACGTTCCACGCATTCGATCTGTTCCTCCACTTCAGAAACGGCAAAGCTAAGCGCCCACCAACCTCGTGCCG
>JAFLCF010000010.1:28566-46664 GCA_017303735.1 Anaerolineae bacterium | reverse complement strand
ACCCGATCGCGTATCTCATTCCCTGCCACAGGGTTATTCGCAAGAGCGGCGAATTTGGAAACTACTTATATGGCACTACTCGTAAAAAAGCCATGCTCGTACGAGAATTTATGATGACAGAATAGCTGATTTTGATATATAAATAATAAGGAAAAAATGAAAACAAAACTTTGGACTGCACTAATCGCTTTATGGATCGTATGGGGTTCTACCTACTTAGCCATTCGTTTCGCTGTAGAAACGATTCCGCCTTTCTTGCATGCATCCCTGCGCTTTTTGGTCTCTGGCGCGATCCTCGTTGTCTGGCGTCAGATGGCAGGTGACCCCAAGCCCACCCCAAGCAATTGGAAAGCGGCTGCAATTGTAGGAACATTTCTTTTACTAGGTGGGAACGGATTCGTCAGCCTTGCCGAAAAAAGTGTGCCTTCAGGAATCGCAGCCCTCATGATCACAACCTCTCCATTTTGGTTGGTACTCTTTGAGTCGCTGCGCTCGGGTGGCACAAAACCTTCCTGGCAGGCAATCATCGGCTTACTGCTTGGGTTTGGCGGCGTCTTCGTCTTGGTGGGTCCGGGAGAGATCGCAGGCTCACAACATGCCTTCAAGACAAGCGGATTGATCCTGCTCGTGTTTGCGCCGATCTTATGGTCCTTGGGTTCCATCTACTCACGCAGTGCGGACATGCCCAAGTCCATCTTGATGTCTACAGGAATACAAATGCTGACGGGTGCCGGGGCGCTGTTCATCGTCAGCGTGGCAACCGGCGAACTGGTTGGGTTCAACTTCGGCGAAGTTTCGATGCGCTCCTGGTGGGGTCTGGTCTACTTGATCACCTTCGGGTCCCTGATCGGGTTCGTCTCCTATGGTTGGTTGATCCAAAATGCGCCGGTATCACTCACATCCACCTATGCGTATGTAAACCCGATCGTGGCAGTTCTCTTGGGTTGGGCATTTGCAGGCGAAGAACTGAATGCCCGCATTGCGGTTTCGTCGGTCATCATTATCGGTGCGGTTGTCATGATCAACCTTTCACGAAATTCAAAACCTGTTACGAAAAATGAGATGGCAATCCCTGAAGAGATCGAATAAACTTTAAGTTTCAAATGTTGGTAATCAGTATCAAAAACTGTGTAAGCAAAATCAAAAGGAGATAAACATGGATTCAAAAGATCTGCTCAAGCAAGTCAAGGAAGATAAGGTCAAATTTCTTTCGCTGCAATTCACAGATGTGCTCGGTGCGGTCAAAAGCGTGGATATGCCCATTCGCCACCTGGAAGACGTGTTGAAAGACGGCGCCTGGTTCGACGGTTCTTCTGTAGAAGGCTTTGCGCGCATTCAAGAAAGTGATATGCGTTTGAAGGTTGACCCCGAAACCTATGTGCTGCTGCCCTGGTCTGCTCCTGACTCTCGCCGTGCGCGTGTGTTCTGCGACATCTTTACCCCGGCGGGTGATCCTTTTGAAGGCGACCCACGCGGCGCACTAAAACGTATTCTCAAAAAGATCGCCGAACGCGGATGGAAATACAATATCGGTCCTGAGCCGGAATTTTTCCTGTTCAAAGGCAACGATGGCAGTAATGGCATTCATCCCGTTCCGCATGATACCGGCGGCTATTTTGATTTCTCCTCCTTCGATGAAGCGGTTGTGGTCCGCACCGCGCTGATGGAAGCCCTCGATGACATGGGACTCGACGTGGAAGTGGGACATCACGAAGTGGCACTCGGTCAGCATGAAATTGACTTCCGCTTCGCAGACGCGCTCAAGGCTGCGGATAACGTCCTGACACTTAAGTACACGGTGAAAGCGATTGCCGCCCAGCACGGTCTCGTCGCTTCGTTCATGCCCAAGCCTGTGTATGGAATCAATGGCTCCGGCATGCACTGCCATCAGTCGCTGTTCGATACGAAGACGGGCAATAATCTGTTCTTCGATGCAAAGGATGAAGCGCATCTTTCGCCGTTGGCATACTCGTTCATTGCGGGTCAACTTGAACATGCCCGTGCCCTCGCCGGTGTGGTTGCTCCAACTGTCAATTCGTACAAGCGTTTAGTTCCCGGTTATGAAGCGCCTGTCTACATTGGCTGGGCACAACAGAACCGATCGGCGCTCATCCGCATTCCGCGCTACACCGAAGGACGCGATAAAGCTGTCCGCGCTGAGTTACGCTTCCCCGATCCATCCTCCAACCCATATTTGGCGTTCACCGTCATGCTCGCCGCCGCGCTCGATGGCATCGATAAGAACATGAAGGCGTCCAAACCGTTGAACAATATCAACCTCTATCACCTCGACAAAGAAGAACGCACCAAACTCGGCGTGACCGAACTGCCCGGCTCATTAGCGGAGTCTTTGAAAGAGTTGGAGAAGAATGAAGTGCTCAAGTCTGCTTTGGGTGATTATCTGTTCGAAGCTTACATGCGCGCAAAATGGGAAGAGTGGGACGAGTTCCGCCTGCGTGTGACCGATTTTGAAATTCAACGCTATTTGGAAACTGCGTAAGAGCAGTGAATAGTGTGTAGTGAGTAGTTGATAGTAAACGGCATCCAGAATATTCTGGATGCCGTTTTGATTTTGTAGGTCAGGCTTAAAGCCTGACGGTATTGATAATTCTTGAAATGGCGGGCTGCAAGCCCGCCCTACAACTTAATGAACCGCAGCAGTTGCCAGTTCCATGATCTCTTTTTTGGTGTCATAGACACGTACAAGTTTACCGTCTTGCATTTGCAGGACTCTGTCTACGTACTGACACATGCGTAGGTCATGAGTAACGATGATCCCCGCACGCCCATTTTCATGAATGAGGTTGGCAAAGGTTTCGACCACCTGAAAAGCACGTTCCGTATCCAGCGAGGCGGTGGGTTCATCCGCTAAGACAAGCGCAGGGTTGTGGATGAGAGCGCGGGCGATCGCAACACGCTGCTGCTGCCCACCAGACATTTGTGCAGGTAAGTTGTGCAGACGTTCAGCAAGCCCCAAGCGAGCCAACAACTCATCCGAACGGATGCGGCTGCCGTGGTCTAACTTGCCGTTCAAGCGCAGCATGAATTCGACATTTTCGCGTGCGGATAAGAACGGGATCAAGTTATTCGCCTGAAAGGTAAAGCCGATCTTCTCACGGCGCAATTTGACACGGTGTTTCTCGCTCATTTTCGAGAGGTCTTGTCCATCAATAAGAACTTGTCCACTCGTAGGGGTGAGTAAAGCCGCGAGAATGGAAAGCATGGTTGTCTTCCCCGAACCGCTAGGTCCGACCAGCGCCACGAACTCACCAAACTTCACCTGAAACGATACATGATCCACAGCATTGATGGTGGCACCATCAAGCGAGAATGACTTAACTAAATCGCGAACTTCCAATGCAATATCTGACATAACTAGCCTAACCTGAGCGCCTTAAGCGGCTCGATACGAACTGCGTACACGATGGAGACCATTCCGCCGATCGGTCCGATCAGTAAGAGCAGGATGATGGCAACGAGAGAGTTGAAGCCATTGAACACAAGTGGAATGGTGGGCGGGAAGCCGAGCGAGAAAAGATACGTCAGCCCGCCGCCAATGCCGACACCCATGGCTGTCACCACAATGATCTGTATCACCGCCGAAAGTCCGACCATTCCATTAGCAGAGCCGATGGCTTTCAATACACCGATCTGGGGTACTTTTTGCAGAATCTGAATTTGGAAGAAGCCCCCAATGACAAGAATGCCAATCAGCAATGTAAAAACACCTTGAGTCTGCACCGTGCCTTGCTGGGCAGAATAGCCAGGAATGTTATTGATGGTGGTCTGTATATCTGCCGCTTCGATATTGGGGACACGTTCGATCAAGCGAGCAGACATTTCCTCCATTTTGGTCGGGTCTTGCAATTTGACGGCAATAATGTTCGGGAAAGGCGTATCACTGGACATATCCGAGTCAGATTGCGGGCGGATCTTTTCCCAGGTCACCGGCGGCACAAAGATCGTCGGCTGGAAAAAATAGGATTGTCCTTCTACCAAACCAACTACTTTCAATTCATAAAATTCGTCCTCGGTGCCTTGAGTAGAGCGGATCTCAATGGTATCACCTACCTTTATTTCAGAACGCAAGGCAACATTCCGGTCGATCACGGCTTCACGCGCTTCGCCAGTGCGGAATTCACGTCCCTCTACAATGGGCGGCATGCCAGGTCTACCCGGTTCGACTCCCAATAAAGATACTTTGAGTGGTTCTTCCGGCAAAGTGATCTCTGTGCTGGAAGTGTAAATCGCTCCGGCATCTTCCACGCCTTCGACACGGCGAATGGAGCGGGCGGTATTTGTTTCGAGTCGGCTGGATGAAATGATGTAGTCAGATTTTTCCAAAAACACGATCAATTGCGCATCGAGGTTTGACACATATTGACGGTTGCCATTGCCAAGCCCTTCACCCAGAGCAGCAATGAAAAGCACAAGCAGAGTAATCAGCGCAATAACCAATGCCACCAACAAAAATCGTCCGCGGTTGCGGAATACTTCTTTGAGAGCAAGGTAGGTTGCAAGGTAAATGGTTTGCATATTTTTTTTCGTACTTTCTATACCAGGGGTTTCGAATCGAAGGGCTTTTTCCAATCCACACCCATGATGCCGTGCAGGAGCAGGTCTACAGGAGGATGATCGGCGATATCTTCGTAATAATAGGGTAAACGGATTCTTCCGTCTGTGCCGATGACGAAGGTGCCAGACATTTGGTAGGCATCCTGCCCGGCATGCGGCACTTCGGGTTTAAATCCTTTTTGACGCGCAAGCCTGCGATTGGATCTCCAGATATTGGGCGAGAGAAGCGTCTGCCAGAAGCTGCCGCGATATAAGCCATAGGCTTTATAGGCAGAGCGGTCAGGGTCGGCAAGGCAGAGGGCATCAGGCGCGCGCAGGTCACAGAAGGCTTTGGCGGCTTCGGCAGAGGCGTGGGAAACGATCGCAAGCAGCAACCCAGCCTCGGCTAGGGTCTGATGCGCGTCGATCAGTTGGTCCACCATTTCTTTACATTGCGGACATCCAAAGTGACGGGTGAAGGCAAGCACCACCACCTTGTTTTTCCAAAGAGATGAAAGCTGAATTGGATTTCCGTCCCCGTTGAGCAGGGTCAGGTTGGGAGCTGGGTCGTTGAACTTGAGTTGGAGTTTGTTTGGCATGAGTACCTTTTCGATTACAGATAAGGTATTCTACCACTTCGTAAAGGTTTTGCAAAGGTTTTGCAATGAAATTCAGCCTAAAATCCCCTATTCCCAAAAGAAGGTATGAACTGGTATTTCGCCTCCTTTTTATGAGTTTTTTTCCTAGCTATTTGCTATTAATATAGCTTAATCGTGTAACAAGATATCTTTCAACAGTCTCAATAATAACTATATCGGCTTTTTGTTCTTCAATTAGATCAGCATAGTTTTTTACAGATGCATACGAAATTGAATATGTATGGCTAAAGTGTTGTTCAAAAAAATAATTGAAGCATGCGGGATAAAAAGAATCATGAATTACCAATGCCGTTGGCAGATCTTTTCTTTCATTTTCAACAACTCGAGCAGAACCTTTGTATTCAAGTTTAATTTCCTCTGCGATTAGTCGGTTTGGGCTGTATTTTGGCGATAGCACCACCCCATCTTCGAGGTACTGAATGCCCAACATTCCGGGAATATCGCGTATCCCTGGATCTAAATACTTAATTTCATAATCATCCAACGAGTATGGTGTAACATCGGGATACATTGTGGAAATTCTGCCAATTACTTCCTGATAAGCATAATATGCACCAATACAATTCCAATGCGTATCTCCTTTTTGATACACCTGATAATCAGTACTTGCTTCCGTTAGTGGGGCACGCAGGTCTATTAACTCTACGTCTAGCCCAAGTTCCATCCATTGGATCAGCACTCTATCGAAACGGGAGAATTCACCCAATACTGGGATCTCATCAGGCATAAATTGCGGATAGATTGTATGCTTATCGGGCGCTACAACCCAAAAGAGGCTTCCTCCATTCTTTTCAACCCACTCGTTAAATGCGGCAAGGTTCTCGAGCGAAGATCGAGTTTCTCGGGGGTTGACCTTCACTATTTTTTGATAGTCTCCAATGCTCTTATCTGCGGTTAAGTACATCCACCCATCTCTACCCATGATGGCATTGGTGAAGACCCTATCTCCTATATAAAAGCGAACGTTATTAAGTGCCTTTATCAGGTCGTTTCTCCAAAGAAATTTTTCAGGCAGGGTGAGTAAGGTCAGATCGCGTACACTTAACTGCATACTTAAGATCACAAAAAATGCTACGGCAAATAAGATCGAGTACAACTTTGTAGTCTGTTTCTGCATCTTAAAAATTCCCATAAATAGCGGGGACAAAACCTGAATCAGCCATGACGGCGATGGAAGCAAGGAGGAAAATCATCATCACTACATCTGATGCAATTTGCCCATAAATACCTTCACTAAATCTCATTATGGAAATTCCCGGTTTTATCCTTTTAAACCATTCTCCCAAAGGTAAGGAAAGAAACACAGCTACTATTAATGCCATGAGGTAGCTTGGTTCAATGAATGGCAGCGGACTTGTCACATCAAAGGGCAAAGGTTCCAGTCCGCGGGTATCCCCTAAGAGTCTTCGAAAAAACACAAATGCAAAATGAGGGGTTGGGGAGCGGAAAAATACCCACCCGACCAAAATGACCAAAAGGGCATAGATGTGTTGAATCGGCAGCCAAGCATTCCGTAATTTACGTCCCAATGAAGTGGATTCAAAGACCAATGCAAACCCATGGATGGCGCCCCATATCACAAAATTGAGAGTCAGCCCATGCCACAACCCGGTCAACAAAAACACGACCATTATGTTGAATGGCTGCCCAAAAAATTTCAAACGTCGTCTTTCAAGAGGGTAAAAAACTATGTCGCGAAACCAATTGGAAAGTGAAATATGCCAACGACGCCAAAATTCACTTATGGATTTCGAAACATAAGGAAAATTGAAGTTCTCAATAAATTTAAAACCCATCATTTTTCCCAGCCCGATCGCCATGTCACAGTACCCTGAAAAATCAAAATATAGTTGAAGGGCAAAACTAATCAGAACCAACCATGCAATTTCAGGCGACACAGTCGGAGATGTCAGGTTAAATACCGGCGAAACCACCTTACCCAAGGTGTCTGCAATAAGTACTTTTTTAGCAAATCCGCGTATAAACCGCCGAATGCCATCGGCTACATCTTGCGGCTCAATTCGTATCGTACGGATCTGGTCGCGCAGTTCACTATAGCGTGTGATCGGTCCAACTGGGATTTTTGGAAACAGTAGTATATAGAATAAAAAATATAAGAGATTCTTCTCTGCTTCAATCTTTTTGTTATAAACTTCTACAAAATAGCTGATAACTTGAAAGGTCAGAAAAGACAAGCCGAGAAGATAGGGTCCATTGCTCCATAACTTAAACCCAATGATCAAAAAGACATTTATTACAATGCCGCCCCACAAGAACAAAAGCGAAGGTGCCCGTCCACGAAACGCCTCAATCCCTCGCCCGATCCCATAGGCAATCAATCCCAGACCCAAAATTAAATAGACGTAATCAGGATTACCAAAAGAGTAAAAAAGCACACCACCCGCAATGCCTGCAAATATCTTTATCCGCAATGGAGAAAGATAATAGATGAGCATAAATATGGGCAGAAATAGGAAGAGAAAAACAGGAGAATTAAAATCCATATAAAGATCGAGGGGATGATAACAGAATGAGGTTATCGACCCATATTCAAAATAAGGTTGTTTTCCTCAAGCAATATGCAAAATAGACTTTTCAACTCGATTCCCTACTTTCACATTTCGCCGCCAGCTTGAATTATCGTTGAGGGAGATCCAGCGGCGTTCTTCAGTGCGATAGAACCAGTCTTTGTCTTGCTGGTAGTAGACAAGCACGTCGGTTGATTCCCAGATGTTGAGAATTTCGTTGCCATGCGCATGGGTGTCATCAAAATCGGTCGTAGCGCGTTGACCCATTTCACTATAAAGTTCATTGAGTTCAAGTAACTGTGAATTTATCTCAGGGGTAAGGTGACTTACTTTAAGCCCAATGCGGCGTGCTTCTTCGAATAGGATCGGGTAACCGTGTGAAGGATATTTTGAGTTTAGGGTAGAGGCGATCTGCTCTGCTACTCGCTCTTCCTTGATGTGGTACGCAAGCAGTTCTTTGCATAGCATGATGGAAAGCGACTCGGCTCTATCCACTGCGCCAATGACCAAAGGATGCACGTGCTGGAACAGTTGTTGATAAGGGTTCTCGCTCGAATCGGACCCTTGAGCCTGCCACAGCCTAACAACACGGTTCAATTCATCCAGGCTGACGCTGACACGGTCATTGTCACGGTCAATGGGCGAAAGAGCGTGGGTCAGGGAGGTGTCCACTGAGGTGAGGTATGCCATTGGTCCCATGTGAATTTCATTCGCGCCCAGGGTCACCATGGTGGCGGCAGAGGCACATTCCAGCGGAATGACCGCGATGACCTCATCACAATATTGGCGCAATAAATTGACAATGCGCAGCGAAGCCTGTCCATTACCACCGCTGGATTTAATGAAAAGGTAGATTTTTTCCTGTTTGCCTATCTTTTCGAGTAACTCAAATAAAGCCAGTACATCGTCGTGACAGACACTGCCGCGCGGATTATTAAAGTACGTCACAAGCGTACCGCCTAATTTTTGGGTCAGATCTTTGATGATCGCCTGTGTTTTATCAAAAAGGATCGGCGGCTGTTTTGCCTTGTTTTCTTTCACTTTCCTGCCTGCTTTACCATTGGATTCCATCAAATTATATTCTCCTTGGTAGCTCGTCTACATATCATGAACAGTAAAATAAATACATCCATAAAAGGATATCACCCTAAAGAATGTTATCACCAATTAAACGGATAAAAATGAGTTGAAAGTACTATTTTTCCATACGAGACCAAAACCAGCCACCCAACAAACCGAGCATTCCTCCAAAGAGGGTTGCATAGATGACGCCGTTCACGCCTGCATCTGCCAACCAGTCGGGCAGGTTGAATACACCGAAAGCCAGCAGGTTATAGACAAATAAGCCGCCTAACAGCATACCAAGCGTCCAGCGCAAGGCAGGCGTGGGTTTGACGAAGCGTGAAGCCAGTACATAGAACATTGCCGAACCTAAAAGAAGGAAGATCATGGAAATTGCCCAGGCAGAAACGCGTGGATATCCTTCTTCGGTCACATAGGCATCGGGCTCTTCTGTCACAGAGGGCATCGGGGTCGGCGCGGACGATTGCGTAAGCTCAGGCACAACCACCGTCACAGCCACCGCGCCCGATTGCGAAACATCCAACTGCAACACTTCCGAAATAACCGCTGGTTCGCTGGCAACTCGAATTTCAAGCAAACCGGGTTTATCCAAACCGAAGGATGCTCGCGCCACTCCATCGGTGGTCACTGATTCGACTTGTTGCAAAATACCGCCGCCTTCGCCTGTCAACAACATCGAGAAGCGCACCACGGTTCCATCCGGGACTTGTTTACCATTATGGTCCTGGATCACGCCCGTACGAATCGAGATGGTATCGCCGATCCGAAAGAGCGGAGTGAGAGTCGCTTCAGGCGTAAGACCAGAGCCTGGGGTCACAGGCGCAGGTGGCAGGTCCAGAAAGATCGGAATAATCTGAATCGGATTCGGTGCCGTGACCTCGATCAAGTCATACCCTACAGCTGGAATCGAGACAGGGGAAGCTCCGGCAGGTGTCAACTCTTGAAAGAGCAAGCGCACAGCTACATCTACAAACTGGGGTTGCTTGCTATAAAGCGCATAGTACGCCGTGAAACGCGAAAGGGTGGTCGTATCAAAATAATAAGGCGCGCCAAACGAAAACAGGATCAACTGCTTGTTCAAGAAAATGGCTGGGCTCTCGCGCAACAAACGGCTGATCAGGTCAGGTTGACCTTTTGCAGAATCAGTGATCGAAACCACGACCCAATCTGCATTTTCCAGATCTTCTGTCACGAACTGATTTTCATCGGGCGCATCCAGCCAGGCTTGCAGGTTGTCAAAAGAGTAGGATTTGAGACGAAACTCCTCCACCTGATTCCCGCTCTGCGGACCATACAATCGTAAGACGGCATTCTGTAACGCATCTGCCGCAAGCTGGGGCTTGGGCACACACTGCGAACATTGCGCCACGCTGACAGCATCGGTGATGAACACGATCCGGTCGCTTGGTTGAGGTGGCAGCGGCAAAACCGATGCCAGATCTTGTTGGCTTGGGCTGATCAGGGTTGCGGCATTGCGCGCCACCTGAAAGGTGACATCTGAACGGGTGCCGATCTCAGCAGCTTCAGGATCGGGAAGATTCAATGTCGATTCCGGGTCAGGTCGGAGGACGTTGTTAATCGTGAAGTTATCGTACAAGCGAAGTTTGGCGGCAAGGATGCGCGCCGCTGAAGCATCGACTCGTTGGGCAAATGCTGAATCTTCCCGGTATTTCTGCGCGAAGAATTCAAGCGTACGAACGACCGAAGTATAGCTATCAGGCGCATCGTCGCCCTTGATATTTCCAAGATAAAGCAGGTCATTCCCCGCGAGAAAAGAGTCACGAGCCGCAACACGCGCTAGGAATTGTCCGCCGCCAGTGACGTAAAAATCACGCACAGCCGTCGTGCCAAGATCATCGCTGACCAAAAGTCCGCCGTCGTTGTACCAGCCTGCAAATTCAGGCAAGGTCAAGATTTGACCCAACGCCTGTTGATCAAAACTGATCGGGCGAGTGGTGGCGCGGATATTCCCTTGAAATCCCTGATAGCGGATGTGAGACACAAGCAAGCCATCCACTATTTCTGTTGAAGTTTCAGCATTGCCAGTTACTGCAAAGAAAGGTGCAAACTCCACCTGTTTCAATTGCTCGAGTGATTTTCGCACTGTGGCAACTTCTTCTTGTGGCAGGCGGTCTGCCCCACCGGCACCGGGGAAATGCTTGGCGATCACCAGCATCTTCCCATCCGAGCCGATATGCAAGCCGTTCACGTAGGCGCGCCCCATTTCACCAACCCAGAATGGGTCTCCACCAAAAACGCGCGCGCCCAAATCACTGCCCGACTCAGCGGGAGTCTCCAACACATCTAAAGATGGACCCAGAAATAAATTAAAGCCCAATGCAGAAATTTCGCTGCCCCGCACCTCCCCCACATTTTCAGAGAATTCCGTATTCCATGTCGCACCGACCGCCATCTCGCTTGGCAAGGGCGTCAACCCATCCAAGATCTGGTCGGTTGGGTAACCATCGCCTTCCTGTGAAATCCCAACAAAGAGCGGCACATAGGCATATCGCACCGGGTTTCCCGTCAAAGGGTCTGTGATCGGGGTGGTCGAATTATTCCACTCCATGCGCTGCAGGTCGTCGATCAAACGATAGGTTTGCGCAAGAGTATTGCCTGCACTAAAGTTGTCGTTCCCAGCCGTTAATACGACTCCACCCACATGGTAACGTGTGATCAGGTTATAGATCTGCGACTCAGTCCCAGTATCAATGCCGGTAAAGTTCACCAAAAACAACTGCCCCACTCGCTCCTCAGGCGACATTGCCTCCAAGGCAAGTCGCACCGCGGCAGGCGGCGTGGCAGTTTGCGCCAACGTGGAACCCGGCGCAAGGGAGAAAATAAAAATTATCAGAAGAAAGATACGTATCAGGCGCATTGCCCCACTTTTATATCACAACTTGAGTGCTGGATGAAATTCCGCCTCAAACCGCGCCCAGGCTGGGTACGGGCATTCGGAGAGTGTCACTTCGCCCTGCCAAGAGCCTGCACCGCCGCCGCGGGATCATCCGTGAACATGCCATCTACGCCCCAATCTCGCAGGCGTTGAATATCCGCTGGCGAGTTCGCTGTCCAAACGTGGATGCGCCGCTTCACCTTGTGCGCGCGTTGAATCTGTTCACGGCTGGCATTCGTCAGATGTGGGTGCAAGGCTTGATAATCGCCAAACATGAAGCCGAACGAACGCGCCCATAAGCCCATGAGTCCGGGCAGGGCGAGCAAGCCGCGCGGAATTTCGGGCAAGGTCTGGCTGGCGATCTTCAAATTCGATGGAAGAAAGGAAGAGAAAATGATCTGGCTGGCATTATTGTGACGCTTGATCAATTCACAGACTTTTTTCACAAGCCCATCATGCGGGGTGAAGTAATTGGTCAACTCGATGTTGATAAGTTTCTCTTTGCCAACTGTTTCGAATACTTCTTCAAGCAAAGGCACTTGCGTTCCGGCAAATTTCGCGCCGAACCACGAGCCTGCATCCAGCTTGCGGATGGCTTCGAGTGTGAATGTAGCCACTTTACCTTTGCCATTTGTTGTGCGGTCTACAGTTTCGTCGTGGATAACGATCACATGACCATCGGCTGTGAGTTTGGCATCCAGTTCAACACCGTCGGCGCCTTTTTGAATGGCTTGCATGAAGGACGGCAAAGTATTCTCCGGCGCATGAGCAAGGTCGCCGCGGTGGGCAAGAAGGATGGGGCGTTGGAAACTGTCAAGCATGTTGATTCAGGCTCGGGCGGAGTATGAAGCGTAAGGGGTTAAATATCCACAAAATAAGCTTGGGCGGCGCGGTCAATCATCTCACGCGACATGGAGGGCGTTACCGCCAGATAGGAGGAGATGTCGAGTATCTGGTCGCAAAGGTCACGCGGATGTGAGGCGCGCAGTTTGCGATTACGTTTGATATACCACTCCTGCAAGAGGTACGCCAGACCCTGGTCATTGTATTCGATACGTTTCGACTCTGAGACGCGTTTGAATATTTCGCGATATTCTTCAAAAGATGGGTCACCAATCTCGATCTTATGGCGCAGACGGCGCAAGAAAGCTTCATCGACGAGGTCTTTGGGCGGCAGGTTGGTCGAGAAGACGATCAACACATCAAATGGGACTTCCACTTTGCGCCCGGTATGCAAGCGCAAAAAGTCGACGCGGTTTTCAAGCGGAACAATCCAACGATTGAGCAGGTCACGCGGGCGCACTTGTTGACGTCCAAAGTCGTCGATGAGCAGAATGCCGCCATTGGCTTTGACCTGGAAGGGAGCTTCATAGTATTTAGTGGTGTCATCGAAAACGAGGTCGAGCCCTTCGAGGGTCAACTCACCACCCACCACGATGAAGGGTCTGCGGATCTTCACCCAGCGTGGGTCGCGGCGGGTCGTGCCGCGCAACGTACCGGTCGGGTTGGAACCGCCGTCGTTATCTGGCGCAAGGGTATGGCTGACGGCATCGTAGACTTTGATAACCTGCCCATCAAGATAAAGTGCGTAGGGAATGTACATGCTCTGGCTTAAGACAAGGTTGCCAAAGGCGCGGGCAATACTGGTTTTGCCATTTCCGGGAGGACCATACATAAAAATGGAGCTGCCAGAGTTCAGGGCAGGTCCGAGGCGCTGAAATGTGTTTTCAGAAATAATGAGCTGGGATAATATCTGGCGCATGGTGCGCGTGGTGACGTTCACCCGTCCACTTTTTTGCTTGCGGATCGATTCGTTGTAGACCTCAAATGGGACGGGGGCAGGTCCGGCATATTGGCTGCGTTCCAATGCTTCACGAGCACGCACTACACCAGCGCTGGTGATGCCATAGGTGTAGGAACCTTCACCCAACCCCCCCTGTGAGGACTTGACCTCGATCAATTTTTCCTGTTTCAGGGTGGTTAGCAACTGGTCAGTCACCCCGGCAAAAGGCAAGGTTATCTCATCAGAGATCTTTGAACCCGATAAATAGCCGCGAAAGTAAAGCACCTTCAAGATCAAGTCTTGAAGCCATAATGGGGAAAGACCTGTGTCTTCGAGGCTGTTGATCTGGGGCGGGGTAAATCCGCCGGATGGAGTGGGGGGAATTTGTCCTGTTTGCTTTACTACCATTGTTGTCACCGTATCCCGGGCAGAAAAATTTTCGGACGTGCAAAGCCGATTATACTGCTTTTCGTTTATAATCCAGCCGCCATGAAACTTTCAGTCATAATCCCTGTTTACAATGAAGTTGAAAGCATCGAAACCATCGTTCAACGCGTCCAAGCGACCAAATTGGTCCACGAAATCATCCTTGTAGATGATGGCTCCAAAGATGGAACTCGCGATATCCTAAAGAAGTTGGAAGACAAAAAGGGTCTGCGTGTCATCTTGCATGAAAAGAACCAAGGCAAGGGAGCTGCCGTCCGCACGGGCATGTCTGCGGCAATGGGCGATGTGCTCCTGATCCAGGATGCCGACCTTGAATACGACCCGCGCGACTACCCTGAACTGCTCAAGCCCATCGAAGAAGGGCTGGCAGATGTAGTCTACGGCTCGCGCTTCCTCGGCAGAGCCCACCGTGTGACCATGTTCTGGCATATGGTGGCGAACAAGTCACTGACTTTGATGACGAATATCTTGTACGACACCATTCTGACCGATATGGAAACCGGTTATAAGGTATTCCGCAAGCAGGTTATCGAAGGAATGGTCATCCGCGCCAACAGCTTCAACTTTGAACCAGAGTTCACTGCCAAGATACTAAAACGGAAATACCGTATCTTCGAAGTGCCGATCACCTTCAACCCGCGTGACTATTCACAAGGCAAGAAGATCAAACTCCATGATGCTTTTGAGGCAGTTTGGGCACTGATCAAGTACCGCTTTGTAGATTAGCCATTTCTTTATAAGGCAGGTTACAAACCTGCCCTACAATTTGTAAAAGCAAAACATCCCGCAGGAAATCCTGCGGGATGTTTTATTAAGGTCGACTTTGTTTACGGGACAAAGACCGAGTAGACAGAAACATAGTCTCCGGCGGGATAATCACCCATGCCGTCGTTGATCGGGCTTTTGAAGGTGACACTCGTAGTGAGCTGGTGCTCGCCGGACTTCCAATCAGAAAGAGCCGTGTAGATAATGCGGCACTGATTTCCACCGTTTTCCAGTTCCGTCACGGCAAACTGATCCAGTGGTATTACTTCTCCATTCATCTCGAAGGTCACATCGATCTGGCTAAAGTTCTGCTCCAAGACTTCAGTCGTCGTTGTGCACCAATAATACGCCCAGATCAAGGTCTCAGACTTTGCAAGCGGAATGGTATAGGTCAACACACCCGGCACAGAGACTTCTTCAGCTGAATATTGTTCGCGAGCGTTGGCATCCAAGAACTCTGCTCCCGAAGAGAAGGCGGTCTCCGCCTCTTCCTTGGTGGAAAGCTTGGGCGGAGCGGAAGGAGTCACCCCGGCACCCTTCGGCTGGCTGATGACCTTCTCTGCCGCTTCGAGGATCACATCCTCCCCTGCCGCTTCACGCTGGAACGATTCGATGGTCACCGGCACACGGACATCCGGTGCCACGCCGCCGCCCTCGATGTGGATATTGCCATCCGCATCCATCTGACGAGAAACGGTCAACTGCACGTAGGTATTTTCCGGCATCAGGAAAGCTTCCACGCCGCCGCCCGCGCCAGAGGTTGGATACTGTCCAACAATAGTGGCGCGGTCATTGATGGTCATATCGTATGAGAAGAACTCACAAGCGCTGACGCACGCCGGTCCTACCATCACCACTACCGGACCTGTGTACTGCAACCCTTCACGCGGCGGGATCATAAGTGACTCACTTGCCGGGTCCATGAAAAACTCGCCGGTCACTTCATCATATGTAGAACCCGTCCCGGTATTCACTTCTTCTGTAAAGAAGTAAGCTGCCATTTGGTCTGCAAGCCAGCCGCTTCCGCCGCTGTTATTCCGCATATCCAAGATCACACCAGGAACTTCATTTTCGATGAAATATTGCAACGCATATTCCCAGGCTTGAATGGACAAGACCTGATTATCTGAAAAACTGCTGATCTTGATGTACCCATATCCGCTGGGCAAAATATCGAAATCAACAGGCAACGATGTAGCCGGTTGACCATACGCAAACGATGTGACACTGAAACTTTCGCGTTCAGAGACAACATCCAATGCTGCGCTTTTTTCCGCACCACCAGGGTTCACAAAAGCAACTTCAACTGTTCCCTTTTCCGCTCGGTAGCGGGTGGCATAGCGCAATTGCTGCAAACGCGCAATCTCAGGGTTGCTGAAAGGCGAAGACCACGGCACAACCGCAGAAACTACCTCATCCACGGGTTTGCCATCCAACGAAACGATTTCAGCGCCGAATTCAATTCCTGCCACATCTGCCGGGCTACCTGCAGTGATATGGCGGGCAACGATCTTGCCGTCACTGGTTTCACCTAAAGCCAAACCAATTCCACCCGCAATATCGGCAAGGAAATCGTCATTGATGGCAGATGTATCCATTCCCACATGCGTATCGGGAATCGACCAGAGGAAGTCTCGCAGTGCCAACGCAAATAAACGCGCATCGCTGGCTTTCTCAGCTTCTTCAAATCGCGGACGGAATTCCTTTTCACGTGCATCCCAATCTACATCCTTGAATTCAGTGTAGGCATATTCGTTGCGGAATTTTTCCAGCATGGCATCGAAAGCATCGGTGTAGGAAAGAGTCGTGAAGTCATCCAATGCCGAACTTTCCGGCTCATACAGGTCGAGGGTCACATTTTCAGAGCGGTCAATTGCAAATGGAGTTTGATCCATATCGATCACAGACCAGCCCGCAGGCAAATCCATAAGCGGATCATCATCTGTGAACAACTTTTCATCCGCACCAAAATCAGACGGGAATTGCTGCTCAGCATCCGGCGCGTACACAAGATACTGCCCACCGTACACTTCAAGGTAGGTATCGCTATCTGAACTGACACGAGTGGAAGCATACGCGCTCGACCAGCCGCCGCCGTAAAGATCGCGGCGTTCAAGATATGGGTCGCCCCAAGTATTTGTCCAATACGCCACTGCAAAGATCATCACACCCGTATCCTGCGCGCCATCATGGTCCACATCGTTCAATGTACCTTTGGGCGATGCAGGCAGGGTCAATGAATATGTAAATGGAGATGTATAAAAATCAGATGTGATCTGGGCAAGTGTTTGCGACTCGAGCGGCATTTCAAATTTCCGGTCACGTGTCACAAAACCACCCTGGTCTTCCAAAATCACAACAGGCTCAGCCACACCCATGGTAAAGAACAAGTCGGTGTATTCCACGTTCCCTGTCACCACAGTAGGACCATCACCTTCTGCTTCAACGCCAGAAGGCGCCGACTCAGTCCCCTCGGATTCTGTCGCCGCAGGTTCTCCATTGAGCGGCTGTAACCCGCCGCATGCACTCACCGCCAGGCTCAGAATAACGACCAAAGCAAAACCTTGAAACCACTTAATTTTCATATGCCAGCCTCCTAAACTTTCCCGAATTATAATCTCGCCTATGAATAATGTAGCAAATGAAATCCAGGTCGAATTCGATACAGCCCAACGTGCCAGGGCAAATGGCAAAGAAGGGCAGGCTCGTGTTTGTGCCCGTCGCGCCGCCGGCATTGCCATTCGGGATTATTACACCCGCAGAGCGACTCCCCTCCCAAGCCGCTCTGCCCACGATCTGCTGAATCTCATTAAAGACGAACCGCTTCTCCCCCCCGACCTGAAACTGGTCGCTGACCATTTGACCTTACGCGTCACTGAAGAATTCAAGCTCCCCATCGATGCAGATTTGGTCGCAGAAGCACGAGCTTTATGTGATTGGTTATTGAAAAACTAAAGAGACTGCTTGCGAAATACAATAATAGGCAATAGCTCGCCGTAGGCACTTTCAATCCCGAAGGGATGGCAGGATTATAGAAAACAGCCCACATCATCATCAAATCCCGAAGGGATGACATAGTTTCAAGAAAAATTTATAACACCCCTTCGGGGTTCATCGACTATTCGAACATATCTATAATCATTTCACTCCTTCGGAGTTTCTATTCATTAATGTAAAATAAACAACAAGACCCCAGAGGTTCCTCTCTGGGGTCTTGTATCTTCTTATTGAACTTACATTTCTCTGCGCCCGGCGAAATAATAAAACGCACGCGCCAGAGTGACCAACAACAACATACCAGACATTACACCACCAAAGACAACGAACAACTTACGCCAATCCGTTAACCGCAGCGTGATCTCAGAACGGGTCGGCATCTGCAC
>JAFLCF010000010.1:0-28556 GCA_017303735.1 Anaerolineae bacterium | reverse complement strand
GCGTTCGACCAAGCCGCTCGGAGGCGAGACCCGTTTCAAGGTCCGCGAGAGATGCGTTTCAAGGGATTGCAGGTCGGTATCTTGCATGGAAAAAGTCTGATTTGCGTTCATTGAATCCAATTACTCAGCAGGGTAAAGCACCAAGCCAACCGTGCCGGGACCGAAATTGATGACGAGGGAAATGGAAAGGTCGGCAGTGAAGCTTTCTTTGACGTTGAAACGTTTCTTGGCTTCTTCCATGAGCATTTTGCTCGAAGCCTCATCGCGGGCATGCACCACACCCACATGCACCGGCGCATCGCCGACGGTTTCTTTTGCCAGTTCAAGCACGCGCTCAATAGCTGCCTTGCGGGTGCGAACACGATCCACCATGTCAATCAGCCCGTCTTTCAATAAAGCAATCGGCTTGACGTTCAAGACCGAAGCCAACGCTGCCGAGAGTGCACCAACGCGTCCGCTGCGGCGGGCATATTCAAGAGTTTCCAGGGTAAGAACAACGTAGGTTTTGCTACGAACATCCTCAATAAATTTCTTGATTTCATCCACGCTTTTTCCGGCGCGATCCATTTGGCGGGCGGCGCGGCACATAAAAGCAGTGCCCATCGTTCCGCATAAGGTATCTACGGGCACTACATTGTAGGTGCCTTTCAGTTCTTCAGCTGCCGAAACAGATGAAGCATAAGTACCCGAAAGTTTGCTGGTAATGTGAACAGAGAGGATGGTATCACCGGGTTGGGCGATCTTTTTATAGAATTCTACAAACTGGTGTGGAGAAGGTTGAGATGTTTTTGGGTGAGGGAGTGATTTGCTGTCTACTAATTTGTAAAACCCAGCCTGGTCTAGCTCTACATCTTGAATATAGGTTTTTTCTTCCCCAAAATGCACATTGATCGGGATGCGCTGAATGTCGTATTCCTCGTACCACTCTGTTGGAAGGTCTACTGCGCCGTCGGTTACGATTCGTAATGCCATGGTTTATTCTCCTTCAAGATTAAGATTTTGATCTTCCAATTGATCTCGAAGCGTTAGAAGGGTGCGATGATAAAGACTCTTCACAGCGCCTTCGCTTCTTCCCATAATATTGCCAATCTCTGCATTCGACATATTTTCGACGAATTTGAGGATCAGCAGGTTCTGCCTTTCAGGCGGTAACTTGCGGATCATCCGCAACAGGGCTTCCTGTTCCTGTGAGCGGACAAGGTTACGCTCGGGATGATCTCCCTTGGTGGGTAAGACGGGCAGGTCGTCAATCGCAATTTCCTGTTTGCGGCTGCGGTCGCGGTGCCAGTTTGCCACCAGGTTATGAGCAATTCGATACAACCAAGCGGAAAATGGCACGCCCCGGTCGGTGTAATTGCGGATGTGGTTCATTGCCCGTTGAAAGACACGCGCCGTCAAATCTTCGGCATCATGCTGATTCCCAGTACGATAGTACACATAGTTGAAGATGCGTTCGGCATAACGTTCGTACAGTGCGCCAAACGCGTCCTTATCGCCTTGTGAGGCACGGGCAAGGATATCCTCTTCGTTGTAATCCTGATCCGACAAGTGAAAAACCTTACCGGCGGAACTTGAACAATAAAACACCGCCGGATTTGAGAAGTTGCACTCAGTATAACATGACCAATTTCCTATCAAAAAGTAGGGGGAATAGTAGGGTTAACCCCACCGACGGGTGAGACCGAATATCCGATAATGGAGACACCAATAGTTCGTATGACACTTAAAAATAAGGAGAATCTCATGAAAAAATTTGCTGTTCTATTATCTGCACTGGCGATAGCGACCATGCTACTGTTCGGTCCGAATGCCAATATTTCACCTGTTCATGCCCAAACCACCTGTACAGATGCCACTGGTGCAACCATTCCCTGCCCGCCTACGGAAGAACCGTCCACGGGCGGTGGTGGGAGTGAAGAGGAAGAAAATGAAGACAATTCTAATAATGGTGGGAGTCAAAATCCGTCTTCATCAGTGAATACTCCCGTACCCACAAGCACGTCAACCCCCATGCCGCTCGTCGCACCCACCGAAGATGGGTCAACCGGCAAGGCAGAATGGTCTGGAACTTGTAAGGGACCAAACACCTCAGAAACCGCAACCTGCATCGCCCAATTTACAAATGGTTGTGAAACTGTGGGTGGGTCTGTAACCGTTGGTGAAATTAAAGACGGAGAAGTCCCACTTACTTGCAAGGTTCCTGCTGTTTTGCCTGCTACTCCCAGACCGCTATCTTCAAATGACAATGGCTTTCTCGGCAGTTGTACCAATGAAAATTTAGCTGATTGTCGCGAACAATTCAAGTGTGAAAATGGGCTTTTAGTGATTGAAGTTGATCTCTATGCCGACGGCGGAGCGAAATATGACTTTTATTGTATTTCCCATGAAGAATTCCCTACACTTGATTTACCTTTGATCTTGGCTCCGCAAGAGGGGAGCACAGAAGACACAAACTGGGGCGGGTCTTGCAGTGAAGGAGAAAATTTAAGCCTGGATGCATGCGTAGATCTTTTTGCTGCCATGTGCGACGCCGACGGCGGTGACCTTTCCGTTTGGTACGACAATGACGATGGCACTGCAGGTGTGTACTGTGAAAACTCCACCCCAGCTGATAGTCAGCCCGCCCCTACTGAGCACCCGCCATTGCAGCTGCACCTGAGGACGATGGCAGCACCGAAGGATCTTGGGATGAAGAATGTGGTTACTGGACATGCTGGATGTCAGCTCTTGCATGTTATGCCGAAGGTGGTTCCGGTTATGAACTAGACCACGCTTCGGGAGCACATATTTATCATTGTGACACGAAAAGCACAACAGGGAACACCTTCCCTCCAGGCGGCTGGCTTCCATGGGGAGTTGGAATTGTCATAATTGCATTGCTTTTGCCTGCAATTCAAAAATTTGCCAACAAACCCAAAGATCCACAACAAGCCGTTGATGTTCTCTTGGATATTGTCACCACCCGTGGTGAATCTAAGGGCAAAATGCCAAACAACAAAAATCCCGAACTCGTGAAGAACAAGGATAATGAGCCCAAAGCCCCATTTATCCGTTTAGGCGATATTGATGGCCAAGCACACCCACATGATGACACTCCAAATGAGACTCAAAGCGATGGAAAGAAGAAAAAAATCAGATGACCCACAACCGGTGGTGACGATGGTTTAAGTGGACCCGGCTTTTAGGAGAACCCGATGAAAGAAATATTTCTTACCTTCTTAATGACAATCTTCATCCTCACAGCTTGTGGAGGCGGGACACAACCCGCCGCAAACCCAACCGAGGAGCCTGTCACCACCTCCCAAACTTCACCCAACCCTGAAGCGACGGAACTGGTCGAGGTCAAATTAGAGCCGCAAGCCGGAGATACCCGCACTTATGCAGACGGATCCACCATCGTCTACGTCCCTGTTGGCGGCGGATGTCCGTAAAAAGTATCTTTTTCATAAATGAGGTCTTGCGCTTCTGCAAGACCTCATTTACTTGTTTACTTGAAACCCATTTTCCAATGCCCAGGCAGCCGCTTCGGTGCGGTTCTTTACGCCGAGTTTCCTAAAAATATTCGCCACATGCTTCTCAACCGTTTTTTGTACAACCACCAATTCTTTGGAAATCTGTTCATTTGTCTTACCCATCGCCAGCAAACGTAACACATCCAATTCACGCTCGGTTAGGAGACTTTGCAACCCAAGTTGGGATTGGGTCTTTCCCAAAACTTCACCACATATCTCAGAAGCGATTTGAAGTAATTCTGATACGTTTCCACTTCTTCCGCTTTTACTTTGAAGTTCGTATTCTCCAGGATCAACTTCGGCTTTTATTTTCTGGATCATTCCACCAAGAATCGCCTTATCTGCTGGAAAAATGATTTGCCCTTCTCCAACATAATTCTGTTCAAGAAAACCAACAAACATTGCAGCCGTCTTAAATTTTCCCAATGAAATACAAAAAGCGACCAATGCTTCAAACATGGTTCTGTACAGGTTACGGTCTTTTTGATTTACAAGGGCATCCACACATTTCAACACCAACTGTGCCGTTTCCTTATGCTTTTTTGTTTCGCCCAAAACACGAGCCAGACTCACCAATGCCCATGAATAAATAAACGGCACATCCATACGTTCGAATAAAATCAGCGATTGAAAAAAAACATCCTCAGCTTCTTTTAAGCGCCTTAATCGAAGCTCAAGGTAGCCGATTCCATGCAAACACGCAGCTTGGTAATACTCATCTCCTAACTCTAAAGTTAATCGAAGGGCATCTTCAAGGTAGGTTCGTCCACTTTCATATTCCTCAAGCCCAACACAAGCATTTCCAAGGTTTATCAACAAGCGCATTTCCTGCCAACGATCACCAATTCTTTGTAAAATTTGAACAGCCTGAAAATAATAGGTCTTTGCCAGTTCAAAATTGCCCATGTACTCCAAATTTACAGCAGTATTATTGAGGGTTTCCCATAACAAATTCTCGTCCTGTAAGGTACGAGAATCGGACAGAGATACTTCATGTAATTCATTGGCTGAAATGTAACGGCCTGTGATCCAATACAGATACCCCAATAAACTATAAATCTTTGACCTTTGATACAGTAGCTCCGTTGAGATAGCCTCCGGCAAAATTAATACTTGCCTGTCTAAGATACCTTTAGCTTTTTCCAACCAGGATACACCCACCGTGTAATGGGCACGTAACAGCCAATATCGTTGTAGGTGGGTCAACATTTGATATCCACTATGCCAAAATGGGCTTTCACACCCGCCTTCAAGGGCAAACCTCAATGCCGTTTGGATATTGGCAAGTTCATCATCAAGTTGGTTTTGCCAACGTACCTGATCCTTACTACGAAAACCTTGCTCAGCATCCCGTGCTAACACAAGATAATATCCAATGAACTTGTCGGTGAGAGCATTTGCGTCCTCCTGCTTCAACGCTTGCTCCAGAGCAAATTCGCGAATGCTCTCGAGCAGATGGAAACGCATCTCTGCACCATGAAAAGGCTTGATGAGATTCTTATCCACTAACGAAGCGAGGATATCTTCCGCCTCTTTCTCAGGGACGGCAGCCACGCTGGCGAGGGTGCGGATTTCAAACCCTGAACGGAAAAACGCCGCCGCTTGCAAAATTTGTTTTTCAGGTTCGGTGAGCAGGTTGTAACTCCACTCAACCATTGTACGTAGGGTTCGCTGCCTTTCAGGCATATCTCGCGGACCGGATGTAAGAGTCGCCAAAAGAGGCGAATCCGTTTCGAGGTCCGAACTGAGGCGGGCGAGCAGGGCTTGCGGGGTGAACATCCGTGTGCACATGGCGGCAAGTTCGATGGCAAGCGGAAGCCCATCCAATTTTTTACAGAGTTCACTGATTGCAGGGGTATTATCTTCCGTCAGGCGAAAGTGCGGGTTAAGGGTTTGAGCATATTGCACGAAAACCTGCATGGCATCGGAAGATTCAAGTGGGGCAAGCGGCAAAGTGTGCTCACCACGCAAGTGTAGAGACTCGCGGCTTGTCACCAATAAATGAACATGCGGATTTGCATCGAGAAAATTGGCGAGAATATTTGCGCCGCTGACCAGTTGCTCGAAGTTATCCAACACGAAGAGGATGGCGCGGTTGGAGAGAAAATCGCGTAGGGTGTCGGCAACATCACGGTTGGGGTCTTCTTGCAAGCCAAGCGTTTGGGTGAGGGTTGGCAGAATGAGGGCTGGCTCTTGAATGGAAGTAAGGTCAATGAAGAACACGCCGCCAGAAAAGCGTTCAAGCAGGTTGTGAGCAGCATGCAACGCCAAAGTAGTTTTTCCTGCGCCGCCAAAGCCTGCCAATGTAACAAGACGCACCTCTTTGCGTTCGAATAAACCCAGAATGGTTTTCATGTCGGCATCGCGCCCGATCAATTTGTTGCGCAAAGCAGGCAGATTGGTAGGAACCGTGGCGATAAGCTCTGGCAAAAGATTTGTCTTATTTGTGGTTGTTTTGCTTTTTGTAGACATGAATAGAAAAATTATAACGGGTCGGTTTCTTTTTTTCTGATGATTTGTCATCCCCAAAAAGTACGATGTTTTGATCTGTCTTAAAGGTTAACAATGTATTGAAACAAGGTAACAGTTGCTTCGATTGTGTATAATCTTTTCTTGGTTTTTACTACGATAATCAGAACACCTGTGCTATAATCCTTTCTCCAAACAGGAGTGATATGTCATCCAATAAGATCCGCGTCGTGGGCGCGCGCGTCCACAATTTGAAGAACATCACCGTGGAAATTCCACGCGATAAATTCGTCGTCATCACCGGGCTTTCGGGGTCGGGTAAATCGTCGCTGGCGTTCGATACCATCTTCGCCGAAGGTCAGAGGCGCTATGTCGAGTCACTTTCGGCATATGCGCGCCAGTTCATCGGTCAAATGGACAAACCCGATGTGGATTACATCGATGGGCTCTCCCCCGCTGTTTCGATAGACCAGAAATCCACCAGCCACAACCCGCGTTCCACGGTCGGCACGGTGACAGAAATTTACGATTACATGCGTCTCTTGTTTGCGCGTGCCGGTATTCCGCACTGCCCGGTCTGCGGACGTGAAGTGTCCAAGCAGTCGGCGCAAGAGATCGTGGACAAGATCGCCAACCTGCCCGAAGGCACGCGCATTCTCATCCTTGCCCCGCTCGTGCGCGGACGCAAAGGCACCTATCAAGCCGTCTTCGAAGAAATTCGCAAAGCCGGTTTCACCCGCGCCCGTGTGGACGGAACCGTTCATTCATTAGATGATGAGATCGAACTCGACCGCTACAAACAGCACACCATCGAAGCCGTGGTAGATCGTCTCGTCATTTCTCAGGAAGGCTCGAAGGAAGATAAGAAAGCCGCCCTCACCCGCCTAACCGACTCGATTGAAACGGCTCTCAAATTCGGCGAGGGATACATTACCGTCAACCTTGTCGACAAAAAAGAGGATGTTGCCTACTCTGAGCATCTCGCCTGCCCAGAACACGGCTCGACCGTGCCCGAGATTGAACCACGTACCTTTTCTTTTAACACGCCCCAAGGCGCCTGCCCCGATTGCCAGGGGCTCGGCTCGAAACTGGAAATTGACCCCGCCCGCATCATCCCCGATGACAGCGTGTCACTGAACGATGGAGCGATCGCCAGCATGGAGTGGGGTCCGCGTGAGGAAGGTGGTTACTACTGGAGCACCCTCGTCACCGCCGCCAAGCATTACAAGATCGATCTTGATGCTCCATTTAAAGAACTAACTAAAGAACAGCAAAATGTAATTTTATATGGCACCGGCGATAAGCAACTGCCGATGAAGTACACCAACTCCAGCGGATTCGAAGTCAAGTTCAGCCGCGCCTTTGAAGGTGTCATCACCAACCTCGAACGCCGTTACAAAGAAACAAACTCAGAATACATCCGCGAGAAAATCTCGGAGTATATGTCCGACCGTCCATGCCCGTCTTGCGGAGGCAAGCGTCTCAACCCCGCCGCCCTCGCCGTAACCGTGGATGATGTCAACATCGTTGAAGCGAACTCGTGGCCCGTGCTGCAAACCCTTGATTGGGTGAAGAAGATTTCGGGCAAAGGTTCACCGCTCACCAACAAACAAAAGACCATCGCCGAGCGAGTCATTCGTGAAATTCATGAGCGTTTGAACTTCCTCGTCAATGTCGGCTTGGATTATTTGACCCTCAACCGCTCTGCCGTCACTCTCTCTGGCGGAGAAGCCCAACGCATCCGACTTGCGACGCAGGTTGGTTCTCGTCTCGTGGGCGTGCTCTACGTTTTAGATGAGCCGTCTATCGGGTTGCATCCGCGTGATAACTCGCGTCTGTTGGAAACATTGAAAGGCTTGCGTGATTTAGGCAACACAGTCTTGGTGGTGGAACATGACGATGAAACCATCCTCGAATCGGATTGGGTCATTGACCTTGGTCCCGCCGCCGGTGAACATGGCGGACAAGTTATTGCAGAAGGCACGCCCAAGCAGATTTTGGCGCACTCAAAGTCACTGACTGGACAATATCTCTCGGGGCGAAAACAGGTTGAGGTCCCGAAGAAGAGGCGCGAAGGCAATGGCAAGTCGCTCAAGATCTTGAAAGCGACTGCAAACAATCTCAAGAACATCGATGTCTCCATCCCGCTTGGGAAGTTGGTGTGTATCACGGGCGTCTCCGGCTCGGGCAAATCCACACTGATGAGCGACATTCTGTATAACGAGCTTGCGGCAAAACTCATGGGTGCGCGAACTCAATCGGGCGAACACAAAGCAATTGAAGGCATTGAGCATCTCGATAAGATCATCAACATCGACCAATCCCCTATCGGGCGCACGCCTCGCTCAAACCCAGGGACATATACGGGCTTGTTCGATGAAATTCGTAAGTTGTATGCCGAGTTGCCTGAGTCGAAAGTGCGCGGCTACAAGCCGGGACGTTTCTCGTTCAACGTGCATGGCGGGCGCTGTGAAGCCTGTCAGGGACAAGGTGAATTGCGCATCGAAATGCAATTCCTGCCGGACGTGTACGTGCCTTGCGATGTCTGTCATGGCAAACGCTTCAACCGCGAGACCTTGCAGGTAATGTTCCGCGATAAATACTCGATAGCCGATGTGCTCGATATGACCGTGGATCATGCACTGGAAGAATTCCAGAATTACCCTCAGATGCAGAATAAGTTGAAGTTGTTGCAAGAAGTGGGTCTGGGCTATGTGCGAGTCGGTCAACCTGCCACAACTCTCTCTGGTGGTGAAGCACAACGTGTGAAACTCTCGAAGGAACTCTCCCGCCGCGCCACAGGACGGACTTTGTATGTTCTCGATGAACCTTCCGTTGGGCTACACGCAGCCGACGTCCACAAGTTGATCGAAGTGATGCAACGGTTGGTTGATACTGGCAACTCGGTGCTTATCATCGAACACAATCTCGATATCATCAAAGTTGCCGACTGGTTGATCGACCTCGGACCTGAAGGCGGTAACCGTGGCGGAGAGTTGATCGCCGAAGGTACACCGGAACAGGTCATGAAGGTCAAGGGATCGTACACAGGCAAGTATTTGAAAGAGCATCTAAATAGGTAATAAAAGTAGATAAGTAGACAAGCAGATGCGTAAACAGGTAAACAAGTATTTTTACTTGCCTACCTGTTTACGCATTTATACCTCTCCTTTACTCGCCTCCCTCCCCCACGCATTTCCCTTTTTTCAGGTAGAATCATTTTGCATTGTAATTGGCTGGAAAATACATTTAGGCAACAATGCAAAAAGGAATAACCTACTCATGACTACCCCTCCATCCTCCCCTTCAGGCAATTTCGGCAGTATTGGCTCCTACCGCAAACGCAATCGCGGCAGGCAGAATGCCATTGTGATCGCAGCCGGTGTCCTTCTTGTCGGAGGTATTGCGCTCCTGATCTATTGGATGACCCTGCCCGGTAAACCCATCAACCTGATGCTGGCGACGGAAACTCCCACACCCACATCCACATTTACCCCCACCAGCACCAACACACCCACTGTTACGTCTACAGAAACGCCTTCACCCACCATCACCTTCACACCAACCTTCTCGGCACCATTCACCTACACCATTCAAGACGGCGACTCTCTTGCCGTTATCGCAGAAAAGTTTGTGCTCGGCGATGATGCGATACCGCTCATACTCCTGCTTAACCCCTTCAATTCTGAAACTGGGGTAGGTATTGATCCTGTTACCCAAATCGTGATCCCTGGACAGGTCATTTTGCTCCCCAACCCAGATATGCAGCTGCCCACCGCAACTTCCATCCCATCAGACCTGCGCTCAGGGACTTTGATCCCCTACACGGTGCAGTCCGGTGACTCGTTGGGTGCGATCGCAGACCTCTTCAACAGCACCATCGATGCCATCATTGAGGAAAATAGTATCGAAAATCCCAATGCCTTGTTCGTCGGTCAGGTGTTACAGGTTCCCGTCAATTTGGTCACACCCACCGCCACACGCCCGCCAACCAGCACCCCCATCACACCCGGACCCGGCACCTTCCTCCCAACAGCCACATCCACCCCCATTAATGCGGCGCCGCTCCCCACCAATACCCCCTAATGCCAAAAAGAATCCGCTGGCAAATTACCAGCGGATTCTTTCAAAATTACTGGACAAAACCCCACCCCTCATGTAAAATACGTCGCTGTCAAAAGTACGGAAAGAATTTTTTGGAGGAAGACCTTGGCTAACATTCAATCACAAATCAAACGTAATCGTCAGAACGAGAAGCGCCGCCTGCGTAATCGCAATGTCCGTGGCGCCGCCCGCACTGCCGATAACGCTGCGCGCAAAGTTCTCACCAGCGACACCCCCGAGACCAAACAGGCTGTGATGCTCGCCATCAGCACCCTCGATAAAGCGGTCGAAAAAGGTGTACTGCACAAGAACACAGTCGCGCGCCGCAAGAGCCGCTTGATGAAAGCCCTTGCAGCGTTGACCAAAAAGAGCGCGTAATTCAGCACTCACATCGGAGCGGGAGTCGCAAGACTCCCGTTTTTGTTTTACCCTAACGGGTACTTTATGCCTACCGTCATCTTTCTAAACGGCACATCTTCATCCGGCAAGACCTCGCTGCTGAAACTATTGCAGAAGAAACTGCCCGAGCCGTATCTGGATATGGGCATCGACAAATTTATTTGGATGTTGCCCAGCCGCTACCTTGACCGTCCGCTTTGGGATGAAGTACTCGGAAAAGCGCTTCATTCTGGACCCGTGGGCTGGTCGCTGTTCTCGGGCATGCACCACGCCATCGCCGCTGCCACTTCGCGCGGAAACAACATCCTGGCTGACCATGTCTTCGTAGAAAAAGCCTGGGTGGATGAGTGCGCTGAATTATTCGCAGAGATGAACGCTTACCTCATCGGCTTACATTGTCCGCTCGAAGTGTTGGAACAGCGCGAAAAAGATCGCAAAGACCGCACGCTGGGTCAAGCCAAATTGCAATACGAGGTCATTCACAAATACACCCAATACGACCTCGAATTGGATACGTCCAAACTGACTACAGAAGAATGTGCAGAGCAAGTCATTGAACGGCTAAAATCTTCACCCACAGCATTTAAGAACCTAATCCCGAAGGGATGACAGGATTGTAGAAACAAATCAAAAAAGCCGTATGAACCCCGAAGGGGTGTCATAGCACAACAAACTCTATTTCACCCCTTCGGGGTTGGGATGATCTAATCCGTCAAACTATAATCATTTCACGCCTTTGGCGTTGAAAGTAGATATAATCGAGAGCATCATGTTTCAAAAAGAACAACAACTCATCGAAAACAAGATCAAAGAATACTGCACCGCAAATGACATTGCCCTGGCGGAATTGAAGTGGCAGCCCATCCCCTTCTCGGGTGAATGGGGCTTTGCTACATCCTTCTTCCAGACCGCTGCCAACGAAGCCAAGCGAGGGACGGGTGCGAAGGTTCCAGTGCCGCAAAAGGCTCAGGAAATTGCCGAGCAGGTCAAGGCGCAGTTGGGAAGCGTGGATGGGATCAGTCATATCGAAGCGGTGAAAGGCTATCTCAACGTCTACTTCAAAACATCCGAATATGCCAAACGCGTGGTGGATGAAGTGCTGAATGGCGGCATGGACTTTGGCAAGGGCGCGGCGAAGACCGAAACGGTTATGGTTGAGTATGCTCAGCCGAATACGCATCACTCCTTCCATATTGGACATGCGCGCAACACGATTTTGGGTGAAGTGCTGGCGAGACTCGTAGAGTTCGCAGGCTATAAGACCATCCGCGCCTCATACCCTGGCGACTTGGGACTTGGCGTCATTACTGTGATGTGGATCTACGACAAACTGTACAAGGGACAGGAACCCGCGGGCGTGCACGAGCGCGGACAATGGCTTTTGAAATTGTACGTGGAAGCCAATCAGTTGTTGGAAAAGAAAGAAAACGAAACATCCGAACAGACCGCGCAACGCGAAGCTTACGAAGCCGAACGGCGCGAGATGTATCGCAAGTGGGATGCAGGCGATGAGGCTGTGCGTGAATTGTGGCGCGTGACCCGTGAGTGGAGTTTGGAAGAACTACGCGAAGTGCTGCACATGCTCGATGTGAAGATGGATGTGTGGTTCTACGAGTCTGAAGTCGATGAGCCATCAAAGGTAATCGTCGATGAGTTGATCGCCAAAAATATCGCAGATGATGAACGCCCCAGCGGCGGCGCGGTGATCGTGAAGATCGATGAGAAACTTGGGCTGACCAAAGAGAAGTATCGCACCAACGTCATTTTGCGACGCGACGGTACGACTTTGTACTTGACCAAAGATTTGGCATTAGCCAAAGTGAAGTTTGAACAATATCACGTGGATCGCTCGATCTACGTAGTGGACTCGCGCCAAGCGCTGCACTTGCAACAAGCCTTTGCCATTCTCAAATTGTGGGGCTTCCCACAGTCGGAAAAGTGTTATCACCTCGGCTATGGTTTTGTGAGTTTGCCCGAAGGCGCCATGTCCTCGCGCAAGGGACGGGTGGTACTCTTCAAGGAAGTCTACGACGAAGCCATCAAGCGCGTGCTTTCGGTGGAAGCCGAAAAGAGTGTGGATATTCCCGCCGAAGAACGCGAAAAGATCGCCTCACAAATCGGTTTGGGCGCGCTGGTCTACTCCATGCTTTCGGTGGACAATAACAAAGACATCGTCTTCAACATCGAAGAAGCGCTTTCGTTTGATGGACGAACCGGTCCATATATTCAAAATGCGCATGTACGCGCGAATTCCATCTTGAAGAAATCATCCTTCAACATGCAACCTGCAACCTTCGACTATGAACTGACTAAACAGGAAATTGAGTTGATCGAGCAGATGTCACAGTTCCCGCAGAAGGTGCAGCAGGCGGCGGAAGAGTATCGTCCACTGGTGATGGCGATGTACGCCTATGATCTGGCGAATGCTTTCCACTCGTTCTATCATGCTGTGCCGGTTTTACAGAATGACAACGAGAAGGTGAAGAACGCCCGTCTGCGCTTGGTGGCGGCGGCAAAGCAGACAGTTGCGAATGCGCTGCGTTTGCTGGATATTCAATCGCCGGATATGATGTAAGATAGTGAATAGTGAGTAGTAGACAGATCGGGCTGAGAGGCTCGGTCTGTTTTTTTTATCGGTAAGTGTCATGCCAGAATCAGGCTAAACGTTACTTCACTTCAAAGGCAATTTCCCTTAGATTAGATATTAACTATCGTAAATGTCATCGTGGGTAAAAACGGACAGGCTCAAATCCCACCTCGAGTCTGCCGGACATTGCCCCGCCGTGCGGGACAGGTTCCTCACCCTGACATGCACAGGAGTTTCCTATGCCGATCAAAACCATCATCATGGGCGCCGCAGGGCGCGATTTTCACAACTTCAATACATTTTTCAGAGGGAATAAGGATTACGAAGTTGTAGCGTTTACCGCCACCCAAATCCCTGATATTGAAGGACGCGTCTATCCGAAAGAGTTGGCTGGTGACTTGTACCCGAGCGGAATCCCCATCCGAGCCGAGGAAGAACTGCTCGATCTCATCAAGAAGTATGGCGCGGAACAGGTTGTCTTTTCATACAGTGACGTGCCGCATGAATATGTGATGCACAAAGCCAGCATGGTCAACGCCGCCGGTGCGGACTTCCGCATTATGGGCACGAAGAATACGCAGATTAAGTCGAATAAGCCGGTCGTGTCGATCAGTGCCGTTCGGACGGGATCAGGCAAAAGTCAGACGACGAGGCGCGTGGCTGCCGTCTTACAAGAGATGGGCTACAAAGTCGCGGCGATCCGCCACCCCATGCCGTATGGAAATCTCGTCGCACAGGAAGTACAACGCTACGCTTCGTATGATGACCTCGACGAATATCAATGCACCATCGAAGAACGCGAAGAATACGAACCGCACATTGATAGCGGCGTAATCATTTATGCAGGCGTGGATTACGAGAAGATCATCCGCAAAGCCGAAGCCGAAGCGGACATTGTATTGTGGGACGGCGGCAATAACGACTTCCCGTTCTATGTGCCCGATTATCAGATCGTGGTCGCAGACCCGCACCGACCCGGGCATGAATTCACTTACTACCCCGGCGAGACCAACGTGCGTATGGCAGATTGTTTCGTCATCAACAAAGTCGATACCGCCGATGCGGAAGCGGTCATCAAAGTGCGCGAGAGTCTGCGCAAGTTGAACCCGACTGCGGTGCAGATCGAAGGTGCCTCTCCCCTCTTCGTGGATGACCCCGATGCCATCTTTGGCAAGCGCGTTTTGGTCGTTGAAGATGGTCCGACTCTCACTCATGGTGAAATGGCATACGGTGCTGGGTATGTGGCTGCTCGTCGTTTCGGCGCGAAGGAAATTGTTGACCCGCGTCCGTTTGCAGTGGGTTCGATCGCCAAGACCTTCGAGAAATACCCGAAGACCGGCGCCATCCTCCCCGCGATGGGCTACGGTGACAAGCAGACCCGTGAACTCGAAGAGACGATCAATAAATCAGACGTGGATATGGTCGTGATCGGAACACCGATTGACCTCAGCCGCGTGATCAAAATCAACAAGCCGAGCCAGAGAGTCCGCTATGAATTGCAGGAAATTGGCGTTCCCACTTTGAAAGATGTGTTGATGAAAAAGTTTGGGGTGAAGAAGTAAGTTGGGGAATAGAAAATAGTAAAAGAAAGGGAGCCGGGTGATAAAATTCATTCGGCTTCTTTTGCTAAAGTGCCGAAACTATAAAGAAAAGGAATAATATGGAATACTGGAACGAAGGCGACCGCGTATACGCATACAGGGATGAGGATGACTATTTTTACCCTGCCACCATTTTAGAGATCACAGAGGAAGATATTCTCATCCGCTTTGATACGGGCGAAGAAGAGTGGACACAGGATGAATATCTCGAAGAATATGCCGTGGCAGAAGATGAAGAGGTGGAATGCAAAGCGGCAAAAGACGATCAATACTACGATGTGACCGTGCGCAGCACAGACGGAGACCGGGTGGAAGTGGAATTCAGTGACGGCTCCACGGAATGGACAACGCTGAACCGCATCCGGTTCTATATTGAGGAATGACAGAAAGACGGCTTGTTTTTAACAAGCCGTCTTTCTGTCAAAAATATGATCAACGATTCTCTTATTCCTGTTAATACAATGATCACAGATATTTAGCAGGAAGATACTTCAAACGGGAAGAAAACAGCCCACTTTCCAGAAAGAATATCTCATGATATCCGCCGCGAAAAAATGGTTGTTACAAGATCGTATTCAAGGGGAAGATGAAAATAGACTCGCAAAAACCTTGTTAACCATCATCTTGATATATTGGGCAGGAAGCAGCATTATCCTTTTTTTGGATCTAGTATGGGGCGATGGCTCTCTTTGGCTTTTGCTTCTATCAGGCTGCATTCTACAACTCATTCCGTTGTTTCTTTTGCGGCAAGGAAAATTACCTGAAAGCAGCCTCGCAACCGTTGGCATCTATATAACGTTTATCACCATCGCCGCAACTTTTGGACAGGGGATTCACGACTACGCACTGATTGTATATCCCGTCATGATCATGTTCGCCGGGCTGGCTCAAAAACGTCGAGGTATGATCTTTGCAACAGGATTAACCCTTGTGGGAACCACCTGGCTGACATTTGGCGATATGTATGGACTTTATGTCCCAAGCATAGGTACACACGCCACCTTGTTCGACTACATCATTCTGGTCATCATCATCATTGTTTCCAATGTAGCCGTACAACTATTAATGGAGCATCTCGATTTCAAAAATGAGCAATTAAGAAAAGAACTGGATGAACGGCAAAAAACTGAAAGGGCCTTACAGCAAAGCCGCGAAATGTATCGTCTTCTGGCGGAAAATGTCTCAGATGTGATCTGGATCTACGACATTATTGAAAACCGTACACGCTATATCAGTCCGTCTGTAGAACGGCTAAGAGGGTACATGCCAGAAGAGGTTATGGCTAGCAGCATGGAAAATGCCCTAACACCAGATTCTTTCCAATACGTTCAAAAAAGCATAGCTTCACGATTAAAAGATTTTCAAAATGGACGGCGTGAGTTTTATGTAGATGAACTAGAACAGCTCTGCAAGGACGGTTCCACCGTCTGGACCGAGGTCACGGCTAACTTTCAAATCAACCCCGAGAACGGGCATGTTGAGATCTATGGCGTCACGCGCGGCATCAGCGAGAAACGACAGGCGAGAGAAGCCCTGCTTGCCAGCGAAGAGCGTATCCGGCAGCTGGTTGAGTCTGCGCCTTATTCGATATTTGGCATCAATCAGGATGGCACGATCAACTTTGTTAACACCGAAGCCATCCATCTTTTAGGGTACCCCAACGAGGAACTTGTTGGAGAAAATGTGGATATATTGCTGCCTGCTCGTTACAAAGAATCTCACGCTTCACTCCGTAAAATGTATCAGGAAAGTCCCTATGTTCGCCAGCTTGGCATTGCGAACAGTTTGGTTGCGCAACATAAAGATGGCACTGAAATTCCAGTAGATATAAAACTCAGTTATTACCGTTTCAAAGACTCGCTCCAGATCATTGCCTTTATGCAGGATATTAGCGAACGAAAAAAAGCAGAAGAACTGCTGCGTGAGAGTGAAGCGCGTTTCAGGCTATTGTTCGAGACCATGGTGCAGGGAGTTGTGTTTCAATCGAAGAGTGGTGCGATCACATCGGCAAACCCAGCCGCAGAGCACCTGTTAGGTCTCACACTCGACCAACTTCAAGGTAGAACCTCCATGGACCCACGTTGGAGAACGATCTATGAAGATGGCAGTGAACTGCCCGGACAGGAGCACCCAGCCATGATCGCGCTTCGAACCGGAGAAGAAGTTCGAAATGTCGTCCTGGGTGTCTACAATCCAAAGATCAACGACTACCGCTGGATCAACGTTAATGCTGTTCCACAATTCAAAGATGGCGAGCGGGAGCCCTATCAGGTATATACGACATTCGAAGATGTGACCGACCGCAAACAATCCAACGAGGCATTAAAAGCCAGCGAAACACGCTACAGACTTCTGGCAGAAAATGTTTCGGATGTGATCTGGATCCTGGATGTCAATGAGATGAAATTTCGCTACGTCAGTCCATCAGTTGAACGATTGCGCGGATATACCGCCGATGAGGTGATGCAACAAAAATTAGAAGAAGTGCTAACCCCACAGGCGCTGCAGGTTTTTAAGGAAAAGCTGCCCCAATATGTGCAAAAATTTCTAGACGGGGAGGCTGGGTCTCATGTGAACGAAGTGGAGCAACCCTGCAAAGACGGCTCCACTGTATGGACGGAAGCGACAACAAGTTTCCGCATCAACGAAAACACCTCCCATTTAGAGGTGTACGGGGTTTCACGCAATATCACAGAAAGAAAATTAAACGAACTTTTTCTGACACAGGCAAACCAGGAATTGCAAATCAATATGAAGAAGGTTAAACAACTTAGCCAGGAACTACAGGAGCAAGCCTTTCGAGACCCATTAACAGGGCTATATAACCGCCGTTACTTAAAGGAATCATTGGAGCGCGAATTTAACCGGGCAGAGCGGGAATTATTCCCAGTTAGTATATTGATCATGGATATCGATCACTTTAAGAATATTAATGATACCTATGGGCATCAGGTGGGTGATAAATTCCTGATCGCAATTGCAGACCTGCTTAAGAAAAACAGCCGCAGCTCAGATATTACCTGTCGATATGGGGGTGAAGAATTTGTTTTGGTTTTGCCGGAAACAGAAACTCAGGCGGCTCACGCCCGGGCAGAACAGTTTCGAGCCGAAATATCTCAGATCCGTATTCCCCACGAACTGAAAGACCTGAGCATCACCGTTTCAATGGGAATTGCCATCTACCCAGAGCACTCTACAATAACAGAAGAGCTGATCGTCAAAGCAGATCTGGCTTTGTATCAATCTAAAAACAATGGACGCAATAGGGTAACGATCTGGAGAGAAACGATGCAAAAAAATAAAGTTTGAATCGATTTTCTACAAATCTGTAGTGGCATTTATTTCCAAAACCCGCATCAATACTTTTCGCTTATGTGGACGTGTGCGATGTTCGAAAACATAAATGCCCTGCCAGGTTCCGAGCGAGAGATCGCCATTGTCCACCGGGATGGTGAGGCTGGTATCCGTGACCATCGAGCGGATGTGAGAGGTGGCGTCGTCGGGTCCTTCCAGATCGTGGGTGTACCAACTGTCCCGTTCGGGAACGAGGCGTTCCATAAAAGTTTCCAAATCAGCGCGGGCGGTGGGGTCCCAGTTCTCGCTGATGACCAAAGAAGCGCTGGTGTGCTGAATGAATAAAAAGCACATTCCTTCGCGCACATTCCATTCTTTCAATTGGGCGCGGATGACAGAAGAAATATCATGAAGCCCTTTGCCATGGGTTAGAATTTCAAGTGTATTTTTATGCCAGTTCATAGTTTGGGAGATTATAGCAGGCACAACAAAAGACATCTGCTCAGTTTGTTATAATGACTGTCTTCTAAAGGTTGAAAGCCATATTATCTTCTCAGCTCAAGAATCTTTATATCAAATTAGTTCCATTCAAAGCATATTTTGCATAGACAAGATATGCTTTAAAAAACAGATTCCACATCCCCCCCTCAACCCGTAAATATGAATAATAACTTTATGCAACATACAGGGTAAAGAATGACGAAAAAAAGCAAAAAGATTTTTAGAATCACGGATGTCCTTGAACCAGGTGATGTTTTGATCGTGGTAAACCGGGCTGCATTTGCACTCGTTATTCTAACCATCATTAGTGCCGTGTTGTATCTCTATAATCACGAAGAAGCCTGGGGTATATTTTTACGCAACGCCATCATCGGGCTTGGGATCTGCCTGATCCTGATCAATCTGGTCAAGTCTGGCAAGCTGTTCCTGGCAGCATTCTTAACCTTGGGGCTTTTCACTATCTATTTGCTTGTTGTTGCCTGGGACGGAGCCGGGGTGCGCGGGCTTGCATACAACCTTCTCGTTCTGGTTGTGATCGGCTCTGGCTTATTCATCGGCAGGCGCGCCGGGTATGTCACTGCCGCCCTCATCATCTTTGCTGGCATTGGTTTGGTGATCGCCTCACAAAAGGGATGGCTGATCAACAGAGACCGCCCGATCACAGATCTTTCTGCCCTGCTACTCACCTCGGTGATCTTTTTCATTGCAGCTTATATGATTCAGATCGCTCTCGATCAGGTGGAACGTGCAATTGCCAAAGCCCAGCACGAAGTGGACGAACGCATTGCGGCAGAGCATGAGATCCAGCGGCTCAACCTGGAATTAGAAAAACGCGTCTCCGAACGGACCGGGGAACTGAACGCCAGTCTTGAACGTTACCGCCTCCGTGTCGACGAGATCAGCCTGCTACACAAACTCAGCATTTCACTCGCCGCTGGCAGCGACCTTTTTGAAACCCTATCCACGCTAAAGAGTGAGATCTTCGAGCTCTTCCACGTGGATGCATTCTATGTCGGCATTTATCATGAAGAGACCGGCATCATCGACTATCCCATCTTCTTTTACCGAGGGATCGCCTCACCGGCAGTTTCCCGTCGTCTAAAAGAGACTCCCGGGTTAAGTGGGTCAGTGATCTTTAACAATAAAACCCTTTACCTGCCCGACTTGGTCGCTCCAGAAGCGCAGGAGAAGTACAACCCCGTTAATGACCAAAGCCTCACCGTACACACATTTTTAGGTGTTCCGCTTGTAGCAAGAGAAAAAGTTATCGGACTATTATCGGTTCAAAGCGAAAAGGTCGATGCCTATTCGCCAGAACAAATTCAACTGGTCGAAAACATTGCCTTGCAAGCCGCGCTCGCCATCGACAAGGCTGCACTTCTCGATGAACTACAGCATGAGCTTCGCGAGCGCAAGAAACTCATGTTGGAAATGGAAAACAAGAACGCTGAGCTTGAAAGGTTCACCTATACCGTATCGCACGATCTACGCAGCCCATTGGTCACCATCAAAGGGTTTCTCGGTCTGCTTGAAAAGGACATCCGTGACGGGCAAATCGAAAAGGCAACCTCTGACTTCACACGCATCAGCAATGCTGCAAATAAAATGGACTCTCTGTTATCGGACCTGCTCGACATTTCACGGATCGGGCGTACCCAGCACCAGCCAGAAACGATCGACCTGAACGCACTCGTGCAAGATGCCCTCAATACAGTTGAAATGCGCATTTCAACAGGAAAGGTCAAGGTCATTGTCTCGCCTGGGCTGCCAGTGGTATATGCCAATGTCATCCGGCTGCGGGAAGTATTCGAAAACCTATTCGATAATGCGGTCAAATATATGGGCGGACAGCCCAACCCCGAGATTAGGGTCGGTGTACGGGAAGGGAAAGAACCGGTCCTCTATGTTGCTGATAATGGAATGGGAATTGACCCGAAATATCAAGAGTACGTCTTCGACCTATTCAACAAACTAAATCCAGCCAGCGAAGGCACAGGGGTAGGGCTTGCCATTGTCAGGCGGATCATCGAAACCACAGGTGGAAAGATCTGGGTCGAATCAGAAGGCACTGGCAAAGGCACTACATTCTGCTTTACGGTGCCGATCCCCCCGCCGAACGAATCAAAAAACACCCCTAGCCTTTCCTCAGGCTGACGGTAAATGTCGTTCCGGCATTCAGTTTGCTATCCACCATGATCCCGCCGCCCAATTCCTGCAAAATGGACTTAACGATGAACAACCCGATGCCGCTACCGGGAATATCGGCTGTGGTCACATTACGAGCACGATAGAAACGCTCGAACAAATGCGGCAGAGCATCGGTCGGAATGCCCAAACCCCTATCTACCACGGCAATACGAATCTCATTTTCCAGGCGTTCCACCCGTATTAACACTTCACTGCCTTCGGGCGAGAACTTTACAGCATTGCTCAACAAGTTGATAAACACCTGTTGAAGCGCACTCACATCTCCCTGCACTTTACAAGGCTGTGACATGGGAGCGAACACGAACTGGATACCCTTCTTTTTTGCGATCGGCTTCACCGCCGAGATCGAGTCTTTCAAGATGGGCGCCAGATCCGTTGGCACAATATCCACTCGCAATGCGCCATTCTCCAGCCTGCCCGCCAACAAGAATTCATTGATCAAATTCTTTTGTCGGTCCAACTCGCTCGAAAGTGTGGCTAGATACTCCTCCGCCTCTTCAGGTGGGCATCCCTGCCGCAGAAGTTCCGTCATTAAAATGGCAGAGGTCAGCGGTGTGCGTAATTCGTGCGAAGCCCAGTTAATAAAATCAGACTTCATTTGGTTGAGCCGCGCCTGTTCGGAAACATCGCGAACGATGATCAACGCCTCCAACTTACTCAGCGGAAAGAGTCGCGCCTCAAAGGTACCCGCCCGCCCGGCAATATTGAAATTCTCCACCGTCCTGGGCAGCGTGAACAACGTCTCACTCGGAATACGCGGAAGCAGTTTGCCCACCACCTCGTCACTCCACAACTCGTGTAAATTTCTGCCGATCGCCGTCCCTGGCTCGAGATAAAGTGGATGTCGCGGCGCGGCGTTGTAGTCGAATATCCGTCCCGAACGATCCACTCGCAAGAGCAGATCAGGCAACGCGTCCACAATGATGCGGTTGCGTCGTTCACTCAGACGCAAGGTCTCTTCGTAATGCATCCGTTCAATGGCGGCGCCCAACAGGTTTGCCGTCGTCTGTACGATATCAAAGCTGGTGGTCAGCCATGAAAGCCGGTCTTCCTTATCGAACAAACCTAGGAAGCCCCACGAGCCCAAGGCACCCTGAATGGGAACTGCCAGCATCGAGATCTTTGGGTTGTTCAATATTTTTTCAGGAACATCAGGGATGGAAAATACCCGGTCTGGGAATTTAGACAATGAATCCAAAAATGATTCGATCACCGCTTCCGCCTCAAACTCAGGGACGGCTGGGTCGACCCAACGATGCTTGATCCTCAACGTGGAGTTACGCGTCTCAAAAATGGCACAACTAAAGACACCAATCGCATACCCAAGCGACTCGAGCACTTCTGGCATGCGCCCTTCGATATTGGATGAACGGAAGAGAACCGCGGTCACTTCACCAATGATCGACTGGGCACGCATATTGCGTTTGAGTATGCGTTCATTCTGCTTGCGCTCGGCAATATCACGTGCGATCAATTGAATATAGGCTGGTTTGCCCTCTGCATTCATCACCACAGATGAGCTCAGTTCTACAAAAAGTTGAGCGCCATCATTTCTATACAGGGTATGTTCAAATTGAGTTATACGGCTTCCAAGAATGTTCGATTGGGCGGCATCCAGGTTAAGCAACGCATCCACCGATTTAAGCGGAATTTCATCTCGGCTTGCATAGCCCAATAAACGCACGGCTTGAGGGTTTAAAGAAAGGGTTCGAAAGTCTGGGCTGACGATGAAGATACAATCACCGCTCTGCTCGAACAGGGCGCGGTAATCCAGTGCGCCGTTCCAGGCAGAACCTTGCGTTTCAAATGGGGTGGAAAAATTTACTGGGAGGAGCTTTTCATCCATCTCTAACACCCCCTGCACCCCAGCCTGCGGCGGCGATCATGTGATAGGCACGACCAAGCATCTTCAGGGAAGACACTTTATTTTTCGGGGAAAGAGAAAAAATACGCAGGTCTTTGCCTGACACGATCATCATGGGATACCTAACCCCGATTATCCCCGCAATAAGCGGGCTAATCATAATAAAGACATGACAAATTTGTTTGAAGTTATAGAAGATCGCCACAGCCAGAAATACATGCGGTTCACCCGTTATAATGGGAGCATGTTCATTGACCAGGTAAACATTCACGTACGATCCGGCAAAGGCGGCGACGGCATGGTGCATTTCCGCCGTGAAAAATATGAGCCGCGCGGTGGTCCCGATGGCGGCGATGGCGGCAAAGGCGGCGACGTCATCTTTGAAGTCAAGCCAACCCTAAATTCGCTTTCCCATTTTCGTCCCAATCAGTCGTTTGCCGCCCCCCCCGGCGCGAACGGTGGCGGCTCACAAATGACCGGGCGAGGCGGCAAGAATCTCATTGTCCACATCCCGCCGGGAACGGTCATCTACGATGCTGAAACCGGCGAACTGCTCGGTGACCTCACCGAAGCCGGGCAGCAACTCGTCATCTGCAAGGGCGGGCGCGGCGGACTCGGTAACCAGCACTTCGCCACCTCACGCAATCAGGCTCCGCGCATGGCAGAACGCGGCGAACCGCACGAGGAAAAATTGCTACGCCTCGAACTTAAGCTGATAGCGGATATCGGCATCATTGGCTTGCCCAACGCCGGAAAATCCACGCTTTTATCCGTGTTGACGAATGCCAAACCGAAGATCGGCGATTATCCTTTCACTACGCTTGAACCGAATCTTGGTGTAGCAAAAGTAGATGAAGAAGCGACTGTGGTGATGGCAGATATCCCCGGTCTGATCGAAGGTGCGCACGAAGGTGCCGGGCTGGGGCATGACTTCCTGCGCCATATTCAACGCACCCGCGTCCTCATCCACATGATCGATGGACTCTCGGAAGATCCACTGGCAGATTACAGCCAGATCAATACCGAGCTTTCATTGTTTGATACCAAGCTTGGAAAAAAACCGCAAGTGGTGGTCATTAATAAGATCGACCAGCCCGATGTGCAGGAAAAACTAAAAGAGATCAAAGCCAGTTTCAAAAAGAAAAAGGTGGAGATCATCACCGCATCTGCAATGGCGCGCGAAAATACGCGCGAGGTTTTAATCACAGCGTATAAACTATTGCAGGAACTGCCCCAGGAACAATTTGAGGAAGAGGCGCTGCCAGTTTATAAACCGGAAGTAGATCCCAACTTGTTCAATATCCATAGAGAAGATGGGGATAAGTGGAGAGTATCGGGTGTTGCGATTGAACGCGCCGCCAAGATGACCTATTGGGAACATTACGGGTCAGTGCGCCGCTTCCAACGTCTGATGCAAAAACTAGGCGTGGACAAAGCCCTGCGCGAAGCCGGTGTGGAAGATGGGCATACGGTTTATGTGGGTGATTTTGAACTGGAGTGGCAGGAGTAATCTACGTGCAGGGATCTTCCAAACAACGCCTGCTTTTCATCGCCCTGAGTATTCTCGGGGTGATGTTGATTCTATTCTTTGGCTTGCGCGTCTTGCATGCCTTCAAAAAATTTGACGGGCACCGTCCGCCGCCGCTCGCGAAAGAACTTGAAACGGATGTGGAAGATATTGAAGATTGGATGACCATTCCGTTCATTTCTCATAATTACGGTGTACCGCCCGAGCTTCTTTTCGATGCGTTGAACATTGACCCAAAAGAAACGCACAAGAAAAGCCTCAAGCAGATCAATGATGAGTTTTATCCCGATGAAGACGGATATGTGCTCACAACTGTCAAAGCGGTCATTCTTTCAAATCAACCGCCCTCTCCGCCTACCGCGCCGAGCGCACCTTAAGTCTCATGTCTGACTTTCTACTTACACAGGTCATTAACTATGGCGCCCCCCTGCTTGGAATTATCGTCTTCATCGGTGGGCTGGGCGTGCCGTTGCCTTGCACCGTGCTTGTGATTGCGGCTGGAGCGTTTGCACGCCAGGGATATTTGACTTGGCACACAGCCGCTTTGATCAGCATTGTTTCGGTAGTGATCGGTGACAGTCTCAGCTATGCACTGGGATATTACGCAAGTGGGTACGTCTTAAAACGGTTCAGCAGCACGCCGCAATGGCTGGAATCTGAAAAGGCATTTCAGAAATGGGGACCGCTTTCGATCTTCTTCTCACGCTTTTTGGTGACAGCCATCGCCCTGCCGGTCAATCTGCTTTCAGGCACAACCCGTTACTCATTTCGTAAATTCTTTCTTTACGATGTGTTGGGCGAAGTGGTTTGGATCTTTGGCTACGGCGGGCTGGGCTACCTCTTTGGCAGTCAATGGGAGGTTGTCAACGAATTCCTTTCGAACTTTGGCGGTTTGACGTTGGGCGTGGTCGTCTTCATCATTGGCATTCGGCAAGCCCTACATTGGCAAAATAAAAAAAGGCAACTCTCTATATAAAGAGTTGCCTTTTGCTTTCGTTCGATCTAGTGGTGATGCCCATCCCCTTCGTGGACGTGACCATGGTCGAGTTCTTCCTCGGTCGGTTCGCGTAAAGCGACGACCTTCACCGAGAATTCAAGTACGGCTCCGGCAAGCGGATGGTTGAAATCGAGCTTCACGATTTTGTCGTTGAACTCAGCCACATACGCCGCCTGGTGATTGCCGTCATCATCGGTAACGTGCAGTTCCATACCTTCTTCCAACTGCATATCGGCAGGGAATTCGGTGCGCGGCACATCCATGAAGGCATCATCTTCGAATTCGCCATAGCCGTCCTCCGGCTGGACTGTGACATTTTTGCTGTCGCCAATCTTCATGCCCATCATTTCATTTTCCAAACCGGGAATTATGTTGCCATAGCCCGCTAAAAACTGCAACGGACCGGCTTCATCGGAAGAATCCAAAACTTCGCCATCCACGGTCAGTTTGTATTCCATGGAAACAACTACACCGTCTTTTACTGTATCGTTTGTCATACTTATATCCTTTTGAAATTTAATGCGCCCATTGTACCAGCGATTAATCGAGTCAAAGGTCAAATGCCGAGGTCATTTGCCTTCAAAGACCATGAGGGTTTGGCTTTCGACCCGAAATCCCTTCGGCTATAATCTGCCCATCATGTTGCAAAACTATTTGCAAAATTCGCCAAGGAGAATCAATGAAGAAACAACGAGCGCGAGACCTGGGAATTCCGTTTGAAGGGGCAACGGGTGAGTTCAACGCTATTACAGATGTGCCCGGCGTGACGGTGGGATATTCCACCATCATCGAAGGGACAGATGCCCGCACCGGCGTCACGGTCATTCACCCACGTGGGCGGGATAATTTCGCACCTGTCTATGGCGGGGTGCATTCATTCAATGGCAACGGCGAGATGACCGGCTTTTTGTGGGTTGAAGAAGGCGGCTTCGTGGAAGGTCCGATCGGCATTACCAACACGCATAGTGTGGGCGTCGTGCGCGATGCGATCATTGCATGGCAGGTAAAAAATAAAATTCAATATCAACCCTGGGCATTGCCCGTTGTGGCAGAAACCGCAGATGCCTGGCTGAACAATATGAACGGATTTTTTGTCAAAGACCAGCATGTGTTCGCAGCACTGGACTCAGCCACCTCAGGTCCGATCACAGAAGGAAATGTTGGCGGTGGCACGGGGATGATGTGTTACGAATTCAAAGGTGGAACGGGCACTTCATCAAGGAAACTGCCAGAAAAACTTGGCGGCTGGACGGTGGGTGTGCTGGCTCAAACCAATTTTGGCAGACGGCATCTTTTGACGATCGCAGGCGCGCCCATCGGAAAACACCTGGTGGAAGATGCTCCGATTACCAGCGGCGAAGACCCATATAAAATGGACGACGGCTCTCTGATTGTCATCGTCGCCACCGATGCGCCTTTGTTGCCGCATCAGCTCAAACGTGTGGCGAGGCGTGTCTCCCTCGGCATGGCACGGACGGGCTCCGTCGGTGGGAATGGGTCCGGGGATATTTTCCTGGCTTTTTCCACAGCCAACCCGCAAGCGACTCAAAGCAACCCCAAAGGGGTCGCTGAAATTCAGGCACTCGCCAACGACAAGATCGACCCGGTCTTTGCCGCCACGGTTTTTGCCACAGAAGAGGCGATCATCAATTCAATGGTCGCGGCAGAAGATATGATCGGGCATGAGTTCAGTGTTAAGGCTTTGCCGCATGAGAATGTGATGGAGATTTTGAGGAAGTACGGAAGACTGAAGATCGAAACGTAGAAAAAACGGTAGATTCAGACCTGACAATTTGGGCAAAAATAGCAAGCGCCGCCAAGATATTGAATCTTCTTGATCTTCGTGCCGCATTCCGGGCAGGGTTTGCCTACTGCTTTGTTATCCATCAAACGGACATAACCGCCAGATTTCTCAAACAGATCAACCTCGTCGTAACGCCCGCCTTGGTCAATGATCGCGCGAACAGTCTCAACAATGGAATCATATAGATCATGGCGTTGACCAGAACTTAGGTCAGACAGCGCCCGTTGCGGCAATAAATGCGCCTGGAAAAGAATATCCTGCGCGCTGGAATTGCCCAAACCTGGGATTAACTGGGCTTGTGTGAGCAGACTTTTCGTACTGCGTTTTTCTCCTTTAATCAATTCATCGATTAAGCTTGAAAAGTATTTAAACGTAAAGGCGCGATCAATAGGTGTGACGCGCATATTCTTGATATATCGCCTTTCCTGTTCCCTCCCAGCTTCATACAACTCCATGGCGCCCCACATTTGCGTTGTGGCTGTGAACGAAGATCCATCCTCAAATTCAAGCCACAAATGATATTTCTCCGGGAGTTCCGAATCTGCCGGATGATACAGGATTCTGCCCCCACATTCGCCAAGCACAAGGTTATACCCAGTCTCAAGAGGGATAATCAACCAACGTCCCTGCACGCGTGCCTTGCCAACCACTTTGCCACGGGTCAATTTTGTGAATTCATCATGCTTGCGGTTGTACCAGACAAACTTATGAGGTGAATTTCCAAGATTGCCTTTCTTGACCGTTTTTCCCGCAATTTTTTTGTTGATCTGTCTTGCCAGAATGATGTATTCGGGTAATTCAAACATGGTGTCTCCGATCATTCCCAAGTCATTTTTACTGTAGTACACAATCTCATCGGAGTCAATAAGCGAACTACTAAAAAACTTTGCAACCTTTACCTTTATTATGCGCTATACTTTTTATACCTAAACTCGCAATGCAGAGGAAGCTTTATGTCAAATATTCTCGAAGTCCAAAACCTGGTCAAAAATTATGGTGATTTTCAAGCCGTAAAAGGCATTTCGTTTTCCATAAAGGAAGGCGAGATATTCAGCCTGTTGGGTCCGAACGGAGCGGGCAAGACGACCACCATCTCGATGCTCTCCACGCTGTACGCCCCCACTTCAGGTGACGCAACCATTGCGGGACATTCCGTCACCAAACATCCAATGGACGTTCGCAATGCCATTGGGGTCGTACCGCAAGACCTTGCCCTTTACGAAGACCTATCTGCCCGTGAAAACCTGACCTTTTGGGGTCAGATGTATGGGCTTAGTGGTTCTGCGCTCAAGAACCGTGTGGAAGAAGTGCTTGGTCAGATCGGGTTGGTGGATAAAGCCAAGGATAAAGTTAAAACCTATTCAGGCGGGATGAAGCGCCGCGCCAACATTGGGGTGGGCTTGCTCCACAAACCAAAGCTGCTCTTCATGGACGAGCCAACCGTCGGTATTGACCCGCAGTCGCGCCGTGCTATTCTCGACACGGTCAAAGACCTCAACAAACAAGGCATGACCGTCCTTTACACCACGCATTACATGGAAGAAGCCGAAGAACTTTCTAATCGTGTTGGCATCATCGACCACGGCGAGTTGATCGCACTGGGCACGCAAAAAGAATTAACCAAACAGGTCGGTGAGACCGAGACCCTGATCTTGCACATTGGCGAGAACGAAGATCCCGAAGCATTG
>JAFLCF010000001.1 GCA_017303735.1 Anaerolineae bacterium | reverse complement strand
TCCACCTTGCCAAGGCGGGTTGTTGCCCCCGTTACATGCAGAAAAGCTTCTGCCAGCATGGTCTTTCCTGCTCCGCCATGCGACACCAATGCAACGTTGCGGATAAACTCGGTGGTATACTCTTTCATCGTAAGTTACCTTCCTGTTATTTAAATTTGTCAAGCAGGTTGCACGATTGTAAAAGAACTCAAATGAATTGTCAAAGTGAGATGCGTCACTCATTAAATATGACAACTCTGTAACTGGAACCCATGAGCACCCTTTTCGGCGAATATTCATATATTTCCATTTCAGCCGGCTTCGCTCTGATCGCCGGGATCATTTTACTGGCAAATAAACCCAAATGGAACGATTATCTTGCCTTTGGCGTCATCGTCGCCGGGCTGATCGTTGCCTGGGCTGCCCTGCACCCACGCCCCACCCTGCTCATGGATGATGCCAAAGAAGTCCAAGCCATGATCGGCGCAGGCAAACCCGTCCTGCTCGAATTCCAATCCCCCTACTGAATACGTTGCGTCTCGCTAAAGCCCGTCGTCGACGAGCTCGAACTGGAAGTTAACGATCAAATCCATATCATCCGCCTCAACATTCAGGAAGAGGTCGGCATGGAACTTTCTCCTGTATATGGTTTTGAATTCACCCCAACCTTCATCTATTTTGACGCTGATGGAAATGAAATCTGGCGCATGGTCGGAGAGTTTGACCCACAGCGCGTGCGCGACAGCCTTGCCAATGAGTAACTTCCTCCGCCAACTAAAATTCGACCTTAGTTATTGGTTCAGCACTGCCCCATGGGATAGCGGCATCTCACCACCCGAATTGTACGACTTCATGGCAAACCATCCCGCCGGGCGCGCGCTCGATATTGGCTGCGGCACCGGCACCAACCTCATCACATTGGTCAATGCAGGCTGGCAGGCAGATGGTTTTGATTTTTCCCCACGTGCCGTGTCTCTTGCCAAACAAAAAATTAAACGAGCAGGGGTGCGCGCCAATGTTTTCACAGACGACGCCTCACAAATGAAACACGTCTCCCCGCCATACAACCTTGCACTCGATCTTGGTTGTTTTCACGGAATCGACAACAAAGCGGATTACCTGACCCAACTGACTCGCATCTTAGCCCCAAGCGGATTCTGGTTCATGTACGGCTTCTTAAAATCCGCCGCGCCTCAATCCGCACTCGGGCTTGCCGACGCCGACCTTGACCTGATCCAACGCCATAACCTGACTCTCCTCTCCCGCAAAGACGGCTTCGATGCCCGTGAGCGGACCTCAGCATGGTTCTTGTGGCAGGTGAGTAACGAGTTGACGAGTAACAAGTGACGAGTTCTCCTCGTCTTACATCTCGCACCTCGTTTCTCATTCCTTGTTACTTCCTTCCCTTATGAAAATCCTCTTCCTATTTTTAGACGGCATTGGTCTCGGCGAAGACAACCCAGAGACGAACCCATTTCTGCGCGCGAACATGCCGCACCTTGAGTCATTGCTCGGCGATAAAAAGCTGACCAAATCCACTGCGCCTTTTGAAAGCGACATGGTTTCTCTGAAAGCCATAGACCCCAATCTCGGCATAAAAGGATTACCGCAATCTGCAACAGGTCAAGCCGTGCTATTGACAGGCATTAACATTCCCGCAGAACTTGGTTATCACTACGGACCCAAACCGAATCCTGAAGTCGCTCAGTATCTCAATGGGCACACTATTTTCTCAAAAACCGTCAACGCTGGGAAAAAAGCCGCCCTGCTCAACGCCTACCCCCCACGCTACTTTGACGGCATCGACTCAGGGAAACGCTTATACTCTTCCATCCCTCTAGCGTTGACAAATGCAGGCATCTCCCTCTTCACCGACAAGGATTATTATGAAAGCAATGCCCTCGCCGCCGATTTTACCGGTGAAGGCTGGCGTACCTTCCTCAATATCACTGACGCACCGCTATTCACGCCTGAGCTTGCTGGCAAAGAACTCGCCCGTCTCGCCAGACAATACGACTTTTCCTTCTTTGAATATTGGGCAAGTGACTATGCCGGGCACAAACAGGATATGCCCTGGGCAGTGAACCAGCTCGAAACTTTTGATGGTGTCCTCAAAGGTCTGCTGGCAGATTGGGATCTAAGCACCGATTTGATCCTACTCACCTCAGATCATGGCAACATGGAAGACCTCGGTACCCGCAAACATACCGCGGCTCATGTTCCGCTTCTATTATTTGGGAATAAAACAAATCGAGACGCCTTTGCAGACGTCTCGGACTTGACGGGCATTGCACCTGCCATTGGCAAGTTGCTTGTCTTAAACTAGTTAGCTTCCTCTTTTCAGTTTTGCACCTTTTTTTATTCTTTCTTTTCCAAAAGAATTGCCTGTAGATCACGCCCAATGCAAGTAATAAAGTAATACCAGGGTACGACCAAATGGCTGATTTCCTCAACCAGTCAAAATTGTACTCAAATGCCTGTCCCAGACGAACGACTAAGAACATCACGACAAGGCATCCAAACAAGATAAAGAATGCGGCGATCTTACTCTTTGAGGGCAACCCTGCTGCAATCGAATAGATTTCCACAACCACAAACCAAAGCAGCGCTAAGGCAAGGGGAATCCATAGCCATTCTCCGCGGTATTGAATATCATATGTATAAAAATTCAAAGAGTAGTACCAAGACCAAAACGCCATGCCGACCGGCGCAAAATAATAGCATTGCGAATAAAAATTTTCCCGAAGGGCGTCTTCACCAATAGAAGACTTGGATTTTACGGAACCATCTTCACCTAAGATCGTTATAGGACCAACGAATAGCCCGATCGCCCCAGCCAGCAGTAAGGGGGGCAGTAATAACGCCAGCCCAAAAGCGATGGTTTCACCGCTTTCAAGTCGGTCTGCTAAACTGCGCGATTCCCCCTCCCCATCTTTTTCAGGGTTGAAATTAAATCCAAGAAAATAAAAAATAGAATTCCGCCTATCGGAGTCATCCAGCGAAGAATATCCGGAATTTGGGGTGATACTGAATTCGGAGCTGAATGCATAGGTGAACAAGTCTAGGGTGATTTCATCCGTTTCGACTTTAATAGTAGGATCATTCAAATTTCTTGTAATGGAGGATATTTTTATCCGATATACTCCCTGTTCAAGATCATTGGGGCGATAAAACCAAGAAAAACTATCAGAGACCAGATTTCTGTTATTTTTATATCCCTGAACATTTTTCTCAGGAAAAGAAATGGTGTAGGCAAGAGCTAACCAGTGTTGATCTGTTGGAGTATCGTTTGGAGAATTAAGACAGTTTGGATTCTCAGCCCCTTCAAACGATGTCCCATAGATACAGGCAACACCGAATTGTTGGTCATGAATTTCGCCATAATAATAGACATCGAAATTGCAAGTTCCCGAGTTAGGGTCTCGATTTCCACATTCCCAGATATCCCACCTGAAGTTATGCCATTGTTGAGACGTATCCGCACGAGTCTTTAATTCCACGCGCAGGTCAATTGCATGCCCTAAGAATGTTCTTTGTTCAATTTGCGCTTCCTGTTGTATCTCACCCGTAACCGGAACACTAAAACCGCTTATTGCCGGGTCGTTAATACTGAACTGCCCCTGCTCGGTTTCCACGAACGCGTCAGCATATATGCTTGGGTCCTCATACTTAGACAAAACTTCCATTCCGAATGAAGGGAGAAGATAAATCGCCACAGCTGGCAGAAGCGTTACCCCAAGATATAACAACATCGGAGAAATGTATTCGTCGAACTGTTGTCCTTTCTCACTGGCTAATTCCCCGCGTACGTATCCTGGCACAAAGCCTGGGTCCACCACCACTTTGATTACGGTTTTCGGGACGAGGATGACCCACATCAGAATCTTATAGGCGAGTTTCTCAAAATCTTCAAGGACATTGGCAATATTGTCTTTCATGTGAGCCTCCCGTGACCTTTTAATTGTTCTGTTGCAAAATCAGCGCAGCGCCTGCGCTAATAGACTACCAACCAAACCCAGACAATATACGGATGTGTAATAGATGAACATCGGCTGCCTGCCTCGTTTCCAAAGCAGGTACAACGAAACCAGGGCGAGAAGACCTACCACATACAAATCCAGACCGATCTCCTCAAAGCCGAGATTCGCCATCACACCCAAACCCAAAAAGAGAGAATTCGATAAAAGCAGGGCAATATCGCCAACTCGCATATCCCCTTGATAAGGAAAGAGGAACTGCAAAAACAAAATCGCCACATTTGCCATGATAAACCCGGCAAAGAATAGCCAATGGCTGAACTGGTCGTCGTTGAAAATAATGATCCGGCACAGGTCGCTGCCCGGGTCAGGTTCGCAGAAACGGACATGCAGGTAATTCGTCATCTCGTGAAAGCCATAACTTAGCGCACTCAGATAAACACCTGCAAAGAACACCAGATTCCAAAGCGTGTGTGCGACACCTTCACGTGCAGGTGAGTTGTATTCAATGGATTTCTTGAGCAAATATGCTGCAATGAGACTGACGAACGAGATGAAGATATTATTCAAATCCACCCAGCGCAAAAATTCATTTGGGCTCACATAACCCAACGTCCACGAACCGAGACGGTTGATCGAAACCAGAATCGCAAGAAGCGATTGAATTGACAGTAATATATGAATACGTCTCACGAAAGTTCCTACCGATAATTTTCTAAAATCTGTTTCGCCAAAGCGGCAAGCTCCCTGTCTGTGCGGCTTGCGGCGAGCTCCTGCAAAGCAGGGATGGCACGCGGGTCACGCAGTTCGCCAATCGAAAGAACCGCCTGTCTTTTCACAACCGGAGCTGGGTCGTACAGCATTTCGATCAAATACGGCGCAACTCTTTCATCTCGGATCTTTCCAAGCCCGAGGATGGCATGTTCGCGCACAGATGCCTCGGGGTGGATGAGCGCCTCAGCCAATACGTCGATGGCGGGGGCGCCGAATTGAGCCAGCGCCAACGCCGCGGTTTGACTCACTTCGTGATGCAAGTCATAAACGGTCATCCCCAGTTCTTCAATGGCGCGGGGATCGCCCAGCCGCCCAAGGATGATCCCAGCAAATTTTCGGACAGTCCCTTCACGGTCTGCCAGGGCTTCGATCAACGGTTCAACAACGGGCTCCCCCATGTTTTCAATGGCGGTAAGCAGGTCTTGAGTGGCTTGTTCGCGTTCGAACCACCAGAAAGAATCTCGTAGAGCTTCTAATAGGAATGGGATCGCCGCCGGGTTGCGCGAATCTCCCAAGGCTTTTACAGCCGCCTGCCGGACTTCTATTTTTGTGTCATCCAAAGTTACATTGGCGAGCTCATCGAAAGTATATGGGTCGTGGAATGACCCAACGGCATGACAAGCCGCAATTCGTACTTCATCTTCGCTATCTTTCAACAACGGGAGCAGTTCAGGGATCACTTTTGCATCGCCGATGGCTGCCAAAGCAAGTGCAGCTCGCGCACGGACGGTGAAAAATTCTCCACGTAAGGCTTCGAGTAAGGCTGGCATGGCAGTCTTATCTTTGCTCATGGCGAAGACTTCGGCAACCCGTCCGCGAATGAGTGGATGGGCAGACCGGAGTGCTTTTGTCAGTTCGGGAGAGGCGGAAGGGATTCGGGCGAGGATGCGCTGATAGATGGCGAGCAGATTCAAGTCTTGAGTCTGAAGCGCGTCGATCAAGGGTGAGACGGCATCCACACCAAGGCGAATCAATTCCTGGGCGGCATGGTCACGTTTCGCTCCATCCCCCAATAAAGAGAGCAACTTTTTTGCCTCGCCTTGCTTTGAGTTCGAGAACCAATCCATGCTTTTATTTTACATGAATTCAATTTGTGTGCGAGTGTATAATATTCGAAACGCCTATCAGATCTATTGAGGAGAAATGCATGAAAGCCAAAAGAGATGTTTCGTTAGCCAGTTTCTTTTTAATTCTCTCCATTCTTGCCTGCACCATGCCGGGTGCAGGTGCTGGAGGAGACACCAATACTGGCGGTGATTCTCAGCCAGTCCAACCCAGCCCTGAAGTGACGTATGTAGTGGTGGTTGAAAATACTGCCACAATAGCCCCTACGGATACACCCATTCCGCCAACGTCCACGCCTCAAATTCCACCCGAGTTGACGCTTACCAAAAACTCCAACTGCCGATTGGGACCCAGTACTTTCTATAATATCGTTGACCAAATCGCTGCGGATAAAGAGCTGCCGGTGATCGGGCGCAGTGAAGACAGCCAATGGTGGCAGGTGGTTAACGACACCGGGCGCGAATGTTGGATCTTTTACGAGAATGCGACCCCCAACCAGGATTTTAACTCCCTGTCTATCGGGGAAGCGCCGGATCTGCCGGGAGTGCCTTTGAGCTTTTTCGTGGTGGATCAGCTTTGCCAGCCGGGACCGAAAAAATTCTCGTTGACCTTGAGCTGGGCAAGCGGCGGCGGCGAGACGGCTTACCGCCTCTATCGTGACGGTGGACGGGTCGGCGAATTCAAGGCGAGCCGTCTCAATTACAAAGACCCTGCGGTGCCATTCAACAAAGTGGTCACCTACGAGCTCGAAGCCGTGAATGAGAACGGCACTTCGGAGAAGGTGGTCCAGATCGTGCCTGCTTGCAAGTAAAAATGAAAACTCCCCGCATTGCTGCGGGGAGTTTTTTTTGATCCGCCGGTGGATAAAATTAGATGCCCTTGATGAGAAGGCTCAAAGCGAGGATGATGAAGCCAATCGCCAAAAGCCAAAAACCGGAAATCGGCAGGAACGCAAGAACACCGAACTGTGAAAGAAAGCCGAGCACTGCAAATGCAACAGAGACCCAATAAGTAATCGTTTTGGGAGGCGTAAGTTTCATGTGATTCTCCTTTGAAATGATAAAAAGTTGCTCCGGCGGTCATCTAATTTATAGCATATGCAGATGAGATGTCAACCCAAAAATACGTAAATTGGGCATTTGAATTTCAAGGCTTTCAAAATCTATCAGGGGCAAAATCGGGCTTTTTTTCTCTGATATAATCCCCGATTCGATTTACAGGAATCAGAACGCCAAAGGGAGTTTGGTGTTTTTTCCTTATGATATTTTTCAACCCAAAATTACGCCTTCGGGCGTATGAACCTTGTTATTGGAGTTCCATTTAATGAAGAAAGAACAATTGCTCGATTTGTATTACCAGATGGTGTTGATTCGGCGTGTGGAAGAACGCGGCGCGGAGTTGTACCAGGCTGGCAAGATCGGCGGTTTCATGCACCTGTATATTGGGCAGGAAGCCGTTTCGACCGGTTTGATCGCGGCGCGTGAAGAACGTGACCGCGTGATCACAGCGTATCGCGACCATGGCGTGGCTATCAACTGCGGCATTTCTGCCAATGCGGTCATGGCAGAATTGCTCGGCAAGGCAACGGGCATGTCGAAAGGCAAGGGCGGCTCGATGCATATGGCAGATACGTCCAAGAACATGTGGGGCGGGCATGCCATCGTCGGCGGACATTTGCCCATTGCATCTGGCTTTGCGCTCGGCGATCAATATGCAAAGAACGACAACGTCACCATCTGTATGTTCGGTGATGGCGCGACCAATATCGGCTATTTCCATGAAGCGTTGAATTTAGCCAAGACCTGGGGATTGCGCGTGCTGTGGGTCTGTGAAAACAATCAGTACGGCATGGGTACCACCGTAGAACGTGCTTCGGCTGTGACCGAGATCCGCCAAAAAGCGGAAGGGTATGGCATGAAGAATGGACAGGTGGACGGCATGGACGTAACGAAGGTGTACGAAGCTGCCAAGGAAGCGATCGAGTACGTCCGCAAAGAAGGGCAGCCTTATCTATTGGAAATTGACACCTACCGCTTCCGCGGTCACTCCATGGGTGACCCGGAACGATATCGCAAAGCGGAAGAAGTAAAGCAGTGGCAAACGAACGACCCCATCGGCATCTTCAACAAATACCTGCTCGATAAAAAGGTTGCCACTCGCAAGGCTCTGGATGAGATCGAAGCCCGTGTAGAAGAGGAAGTGACAAAGGCTGTTGAATTCGCCGAAACCTCCCCTGAACCCGCGCCGGAAGAATTGTATACAGATATTTTTGTGGATAATTAACGAAACTCGATATTCGATCATTCGATCTTCGGAACATGAACCGATTATCGAGTATCGACTAACGAATATCGTATTACGAGGAATTACACATGGCTAAAATCACGATCCGCGAGGCGATCTCGCAAGCATTAATGGAAGAAATGGACCGCGACCCCGCTGTTTTTATCATGGGTGAAGAAGTCGGCGTTTGGGGCGGTACTTACGCTGTTACCAAAGGCTTTTACGACAAGTACGGTCCCGACCGCATCAAAGATACGCCCATCGCAGAAAATGCCATCATCGGCGGCGCGATCGGCGCGGCAATGGTCGGTCAACGCCCCGTTGCAGAACTGATGACCATCAACTTTGGTTTCTCTGCAATGGACTATATCGTCAACCAGGCGCCGAAACTGCATTACATGTTCGGCGGACAGTTCAAAGTGCCGCTGGTCATTCGCGCAGTGGGCGGCGGCGGGCGTCAACTCGGCGCGACGCACTCGCAAACTCCCGATGCCATCTTTGCACACTTCCCCGGCTTGAAAGTCGTCAGCCCGGGAACGCCAGAAGATGCCAAAGGATTGCTCAAATCAGCCATTCGGTCGGATGATCCGGTTCTCTTCCTCGAACACGCCACCATGTATCAAGTCCGCGGTGAAGTTCCCGAAGGTGAATACACCATCCCCATTGGCAAATCCAAAGTGCAGCGCGCCGGAAGCGACATGACCATCGTCACCTACTGCAAAGGTCTTGAGCTTTCAATGAAGGCTGCTGATGAACTCAGCAAGCAAGGCATCGAAGCAGAGGTCGTTGACCTGCGCACCCTGCGTCCGCTCGACATGGAACCCGTTTTGGAATCATTCAAGAAAACCAACCGCGCCATCGTCGTTGAAGAAGGTTGGAAATCTTACGGTGTCGGTGCTGAAGTCGTCAGCCGCATTTACGAAGAAGCCTTTGATTATGTCGATGCCCCCATCATTCGCGTTGCGCAAAAAGAAGTCCCGCTTCCGTACAACCGCACCCTCGAACAAGCCGCTCTCCCACAAGTTGCAGACATCGTTGCCGCGGCAAAGGAGGTTTTGAAATAATGGCTGAAACCATCAATATGCCCAAACTCGGCTTCGACATGGCTGAGGGTATGCTCGTCCGCTGGGTGAAACAAGTGGGCGAAAACATTAACAAAGGCGATATCCTCGCCGAGATCGAAACCGACAAAGCCACCGTTGAAGTGGAATCTTCTGCCAGCGGTGTTGTGCTGCAATTGATCGTGGATCAGGGAACGATGGTTCCCGTCAACGCCCCCATCGCAGTGATCGGTGCAGCGGGTGAAAAAGTGGATGCGCCTGCGGCTTCGCCGTCAAAGGTTGAAAGTCAAAAGTCGGAGGAAAAACCTGCGGCTCAGACTCAACCGACAGTTGCTCCTGTTGCTCAAGCCTCTGCCCCCGCCGAAAGCGGACCCGTGAAAGCCAGCCCGCTCGCAAAGAAAGTTGCCAAAGATAACGGCGTCAATCTCGCTTCTGTTCAAGGCACCGGTCCCGGCGGACGTGTGGTGCGCAAAGATGTGGAATCGGCAATGGCAGGCGGACAGTCTTCAACGGTCAGCCGTCCCTCCACCCCAATTACCAATTACCAATTACCAGTTTCTGTAGAAGATAAGGTCATCCCCACCACCAAACTTCGCCAAGCCATCGGTCGCAGACTGGTTGAATCCAAGCAAACCATCCCCCATTTCTACGTCACCCATGAATACAAAATGGATGCGTTGATGGACATGCGCAAGCAAGCCAATGCTTACCTGCCCGATAATGAAAAACTCTCGGTCAACGATTTCATCCTCAAAGCCGTGGCTCTCTCACTTCGACAATTCCCCAACCTCAACGCCACCATCAAAGGCAATGAGATCATTCAATTTGGGCATGTCAATGTTGGCGTAGCAGTCACCGTCCCTGGCGGACTCATGACCGTTGTCGTCAAAGACTCAGACCAGAAGTCGATGCGCCAGATCTCGGGCGAAGTCAAAGCCATGGCAGGGCGTGCCCGTGAAGGAAAGGTCAAGCCGGAAGATGTCGATGGTTCAACCTTCTCCACCTCGAACCTCGGCATGTACGATGTCGAAGAATTCATCGCCATCGTCAACCCGCCCGAGGCGGCAATTCTGGCGATCAGCTCTGCAAGAGAAATCCCTGTCGTTGAAAACGGACAGATCAAACCGGGCTGGCGCATGAAAGCCACCATCTCCGTCGACCACCGCATCAGCGACGGCGCAGAGGCGGCGCAGTTCATGCAGAAACTAGCTGAGTTTTTAGAAAACCCGGTCAGGATGCTAGTGTAAGAAAAATGAAAACTCCGAGGCTTTCCTCGGAGTTTTTTTGTGCCTACGGCACATAATACTCGACCACCAAATGTGGACGAAGCGCCTGATCTTCAGCATCGCCGCTGAAGAATGCCAGATAATCCGCGCCGAGGTCGTCGTTATCATCCAATTGGAAGGTGAGGCGGAGTTGGGTGATTCCCGTTTTGTTTAAATATGCAAATGCATTCGGCGGCAGAATCGCCCAATACCAACCACCCACCGCATTATCTTGAATGATGGCTGCGGAATTCAATCCGGCAGGAGCCTGAAAGTCTGATACCTGCAAAGCACTTATCTGGAACGGTCCCCAGGAGCCATATGGACCATAACAAATATCTACAAGAATGTTTCCGTGAGATGTGAATGGATTTGTGCCTGCCGACCCCTGAGCCTTCACCATCAAGATCGCGCGCGTAATCACTGCATCATCAGGAATGTGATGCATGGGGAAATGCAAGATCGATCGATATTGGCGATCATTACCATCATCCCCCACTCTGAAGGTATCTGCACCTGAGTTTTTTGTGCCGCCTGCATTACTAGTCTCATTCGACTCGAGAATCCAACCATCGTTCCTGCCATTCGACCGTAATTTCTCTGTCTTCACCTCAGGCATCGTCTTGTTTACCGAATAAAACGGTCCGCTATAATTTCCATTTCCCACACCATATCCACCCAGCGGATTCCCAACTGCATCGAAAAGGTTGTCGTTATCCACGACACTGAGTTGAATGGTGCCATTCCCTGTCCCTGTGCTGACAGTCACTATCGCCGTACTCGTATCAATGGATAATTCAGGGATCGTGACACCCGTTGGTCCATTTGTAGTCAGAGCGAAATTGCTGACGTCGATAAATTTCACAGGTTCAGAAAAGATCACGCTGAAATGAACAACTTCCGCCGCGGTCGGATCCGCGTCCAGGCGCAGGATGTTCAAAACAATTGGAGGCGTATGGTCGAAAGTGTAGAAATCGCCGCTGGTGAAATTTCCTGTGTTTGTGCCCACCCCACCAAGTGGAATCAAATACTCATCCACAATGCTGTCATTATCAACAACGTCCAGCCGCAATGTTCCATCACCTGTGCCCGCATTGACCGTAACCGTGTAGGCTGTTCCTGAACCGCTCACATCCACAATCGTTGCATTTGCCAAGGTTCCCGTGAGGGTAAATGCAAAATCTGTTGAATCGACACCACTGACTGGCTCTGAAAAATTAACAGCAAACCGAATCAGATCAGATGCTGTCGGGGTTGCATCCAACCGCTGAATGCTTGTAACAGCGACGATATTTTTATCCACGAGATAAACATCCTTAGGACTGAAATTCCCATTCCCCGCCCCCACACCACCCAGTGAATTCATCGCAGCATCTTTAATACTATCGTCATCAAGGACATCCAATCGAATTGAACCGTCGCCGGTGCCAGTATCTACACGGACGACATACTCGCTTCCTGCCCCGCTGACAGTTGTTATCACAGCCCCAGAAATTCCCCCGCTGGTGGTAAGAGCAAAATCAACCGCATCCACACCGCTGACCGGCTCAGAAAATGTGACGATGAAATCAGCGAATGGATCGCCGGGTCCATTGCATCCATTCGGGCAGGCATGGAAGACCGACACCACCGTCGGCGGAAGATCAGAAGGATTTAAATCTTTGAGGAAGACATCGCGTGTATTGTTGGTATCACCTGCCACGAGATTCGGCGAACTGGATACGAAGACAATGAAGTGTCCATCTCCTGAAATGGACGGCAGCAATGGGTTCCATTCATATTCCATGATCCCAGCCGAAACCACCATTGCGTTCGTACCCATAACCCTATCATGAAGGTACAGCCAGCGCGTGGGCATTCCATCGCCTTTATCATCGAAACTGTAGACAATATAACGCCCGTCGGCGGAAATTTCTGAGGCATCCGATTCGCCTACCATGGCGAACCCATCTCTTAAAGTTGCCAATGTGGTGGTGCCGGTCTGCATGTCGCGGACGTAGAGTTGGGTATATCCGTATGTATCCAGCGTGGTGAAATTACTCGCCGTGGAAAAGGTCACGTAGCGTCCATCGCCGGAGATCGAAGGCTCGAGGGATTGCCAATCACCCTGCATGCCGCTTGAGTTGACCGAGGCGCGGACGATCTGCCCGGTGAGCATCGAATAGACGAAGATATCCGCCCTGCCATTGGTATCATCCAGAACGAAGTTGGTGGAACTGGAATTGAAGACAACATAATTGCCATCCAGTGAAATGCTCGCATCGAATCCGCCTGAATCTCCATTCACTGAAATGCCAATGGTTGTATTTTCTTGCATATCCCGAACAAAGATATCTCCATGTCCGTTCATATCATTGAGAACGAGGTTGTCTGCATCCGAATCGAAGACAACATACCGACCATTGCCAGAAATTGAAAGAATTGCAGATTCGTTATTCGGCTCAACACCCGTTGAAGAAAGTGAGGCGCGTGACACTGCCCCGGTCTGTGTATCTTTGACGTAAATATCGGTGAAGCCGTTGCCATCTGGAATTGCCGCCAGGTTGGTTGCGCCAGATTCAAACGCCACGTAGCGTCCATCTGCTGAAATGACCGGCACACCCGAGCCGCCATTTGCCTGCCCGCCGCCAGCATTCGTTGAGACGAGAACCGTCGTACCAAGTTGCAGGTCACGCAGGAAGACATCGCCTTGCCCATTCATATCCCCCACCACAAGATTATAAGCCTCTGAATCAAAAGCAACAAACCGCCCATTCGCCGAGATCTCGCCGCGGTACGACATCGCATTTGCCTGTATCCCATTTGAATCCACTGAAACGCGCGTGTATACCGCCGTCTGTGCAGATGAAGTGTTTGCAGGTAAAAACACCACGGCAAGCAGGAGATATACTGAAACAGCTCTCCAAAAACGGTTCAAAAATAACGGAGTCATAACTTTCTCCTTCTGCAGATGGAATGCCCCGCTGCTCTCTGCAGATTAATCATATAGCGATGAAGAAGTAAAGGAGTGTAACAAAATCGTTATAAAAACCTCCGGCGCGAACCGGAGGTTGAACTATGCATCATGCTTTTTCAGGGTCTATACCCCTGAAAAGGTCTTGTGAATCATGGCGGTCGCACTCTAAATCATGGAACTGGAAGCGTTTCGCACAGGCGCTTGTATTCTTCTTCTTCGAAAAAGAATTTCCATTCTGCCGCGCTGAAGTTCTGAGTGAGGCGGCTACACGCGGAATTAATGAGTTCCTGCCCGATAATATCCCTGGTGGAGGAGAGATCGAAAAATTGCAAGGTGCGCAGGGAAGCCGTCAGCAAGATATTTGAGTTGGGAAGCGCCGCCAGTGCAACTACCTCGCCTTTTTGGCGAAGGCGATTGACCTCCGTGCCGGTGCGCGGGTCGACGATCAGGGTTTGATCGGTCTCACCGATGAACAAGCGATCGCCACTGGCATTGAATGCCATCGAAGATACCTGCCCCGAACCGATCTCAAAAGCCCGTTCAAATTGTCCATTCTTTTCATTCCAAATGATGGTCTGCCCGGAAGGTGAACTGGAAACTAAAATACTATCGGAAGGATCAAACAAGAGAAACTGGTTACTGCCTGGCGAATCCAGTTCGGCAATTACAGTATTGCTGGTCAGGTCAAATAGAACGATGCGCCCATCGAGACCGATGACGAGCAGGTTGTCTTTGGAGGTGGTCATGGAGGTAATTGCAGAGTCCCCTTTCCACAAAATGCCCGCTTCACCTGCGTTGAGGCTGCGAAACTGGACTTCTTCATTGCCGGTTGCAAAGAAGAGGTTTTGCCCATCCGGCGAGAAGACGATCTTTGTGGTGTTGCCAGAATTATTGCTTAGGGTTTGGGTGCCGCCTGTTCTGTTGAGTGTAATGATCCGTCCCTCACTTGTGGAGAGGGCAAGCAGAGTTCCAGCGGGGTCGATGGCAAGGTCGTAGACAGTTTCCTGCCGAAGATCAAGGATGGGGTTACCTTGCGGAGTCGTCTGCGTGGGATTCAGGTTGGGGTCCAGCAACCAGACCTGCCCGTTGGTTGAGGCGGCAAGCCAGTCGCCATTCGGGCTCAGTTCGACATTCCCAATAAATTCATCGAAGCGCAGGTATCCGTTGTTTGCATCCAGAGTGGAAAGTTCCCAGATGGAAACATGCCCATCCTGATCGCCTGTGACGAGATATTTATTGTCTGCACTGAATTGCAATTTTGTGCCGGGTGCATTGATCGGGATCTGGAACATCTCTGCGCCATTGGCGGCGCTCCACACACGCACGGTGCGATCGGAACCGGTGGAGGCGATCCAATATCCATTCGGGCTGATGACCACTTCGCTCACCACGCTCTCCTGCAATAGACGCATACGCTCCTCACCAGATTCTGAATCCCAGACGCGGATACGAAAATCATCTGAGGCAGTTACGAACCAATCGCCATCTGGGCTGAAGGCTACATTGACAACCCGATCTTCATTGAGGACTTTTAGAAGTTGCTTACCTGAAAACGGGCTGGTAAGCACGGCACAATTATCGGCACTGCCTGAGATCAGGGTTTGGCTATCAGGGCTAAAAGCGATCTCGAATACTTCTTCGCGATGAGATCCGGAGTTTACGATCTGCTTGGTTCCCAAACTCCAAAAGGTGATGGCGCCCTGGTCAGACGCGGCAGCAAACCATCGTCCATCCGGGCTGAAGGCAGTGACCCTTAAATTCCCGAATACAGAAAACTCGCCATACAATGCAAAGTCTGATATTTTCACAATGGTGATGCGGGCATCGTCGCGTGCCATGGCAAGCAGCCTTCCATCTGGGCTGATGTTCACATCACGGACCGAAACGCCAAAATTGATCTGCTTCACCAACGAGCCATCATCTGCATTGAGAATGTGGACTTCGCCCGCCGAATCACTGATGACGAGAATGCTGCCATCGGGACTAAAAGCCGCATCCAACACGGAGCCGGAGCTTTCTGTGCAATATATAGATTCTCCATCCTCAAAACGGGTCATGCAGGCTATGCCATCTTCACTGGTTGCGACGAAAGTGTTTTCATCGGGGCTCACCGCAATGGCAAGGATATCGCCACCGTATTGAATTTCCTTCACAGGGATCGGCAGGAGGCTGATATTCTTTCTCAGAATCCCTTCGGCTTCTATAGACGGAATCTTCTGGTACGAGTCGATCGCAAGTAATGTACTTGTATACAAGCCGCCTGCGCGCGACTGATATATTTGCGCACGCGCTACACTGCGCTGAGCCTGGGCGATGAGCGCGTTATTTTCTGCAGCTATTTTTTGTGCGCGGGCAATGGAAGCGTTCCTATCGGCTTCCTGCCTGTTTTCCACGGCTACTTTTTCATTGTCACGAGCTATCTTTTCATTTTCCTGCGCAAGCCGCTGACCCTGAAACGCCAGATAAGACAACATTGCCATGATCATCATTGCCAATGCTGCAGAAAAGATGGTGATGGTATTGACGCGCTGCGCCCGCTGGCTGGAATATATATAAAGCTTTTGTAGGTCTGAAGGCTTGGGGTCGCTGTTCTCGTGAGTAGTAACCATGCGGGCAGCATTTCGAAGATCACTGCCTCGCAGGAGCAGGCTTGGATTCTTTTGTCGATCCCAGTCCAATGCGCGGACTTGCAATCTGCGGTGTTCTTTCAGCCAATCCACATCAAGGTTGATGGCAACCTTAACTTTTTCAAGGCTGGGTTGAAATTCTTCCGGCGTGCGAATGAATATCCAATTCAGGTCTCGAATAATAGCGACTGTATCTTTGGGGTTCACATCACGCACCACAATGGGAATGATGCGTTTGGCGTTCTTATGAGCATGTTCCAATTCCACGTTACACACTTCAGATTTGATCGAATCTGGGCTGATGAGGAAGATAAACGCATCAGCCTGTTCGATGCCTTGTAATATCTGGTCCAACCACCCTACGGCGGGGGGAATATCTTCCCAATCGACCCAGACATCAAGCTCAATAGACTGAAATTCGCTCATCAGTTTTTTAGCAATGACTGAATCTTTTCGGGAATAGGAAATAAATAAACTCGTCATTAAGAACCGCCTTTAGGCAACAAGGGATGGGTTGAATTATTCCAAGACGTACTCAGGTCAAGGTAGTTTTCGATGTCGTAAATTTACTCGAATTATCAGATTCTTTCGTGAAAATTCGCTTAATTCGCGATATGTGTTTTGGGATTTGCTTAACCCTATATTATCAAAATTATAACTGGATGTTCCTAAATTCTCCCGAGCCCACATCCCAGGTTTTACGGCACATAGTACTTGATTGACAACTGCGGTCTTGCAGATGGTACGCCATAATTGCCACTAAAGAAGGAAATGTAATCGTCACGCCGGTCATTGTCGTCATCCAGTAGGTAGCCCAGCCGGAACTGTGTAACCCCTTTCAAGTTGATGAGCGGCAGCGCTCGTGAATCAAGGCTGACCCAATACCAGCCTGCCACCGGGTTGTCGGTCATCACTGCGGCTGAATAGAAACTGGCAGGCGCTTGAAAATCGGAAGTTTGCAACGCGCCGATCTGGAAGGGACCAAAACTACCAAAGGCTCCCTGGCGAAGGTCCACCCACATATGGCGATGCGTGCTAAAAGGATTCACGCCCACGATGGTTTCCAATTGCAGGGTTAAGATCGCCTGCGTAATGACGGCATTATCGGGCAAAGATCCAGTAGAAAATTGCAAAATGGTACGGTATTGATTATTCTGTGCATTATCACCGACTCGCAGTGTGGCAGAATTGGAGTTCATCGAACCGCCTTTATTGCTGGTCTCCTTCGACTCTAGCACCCAGCCATCCTGCGCCCCATCGGATGGATAAGACACAGACTGGATCACAGTCGTTGCCCGGTCTATGAGGTAGGTTTCGCCTGCCGAGAAATTTCCATTGCCCACGCCTGTGCCGCCCAGCGGAGTTCCCGCAGAATCGAGGATGCTATCATCATCCAGCAGGTCAAGGCGCAGAGATCCATCCCCCGTGCCGGTGTTGACGGTGACGGTGTAAAGCAAGTCTGTGCCGCTTACGGATGTAACCCCCGCCTCACTTAAGCCGGAAGTTGTCAGCACGAAATCAGCCGCATCCACGCCGCTAACAGATTCAGAGAAGGTTAGCGTGAAGCGCACGCTTTCAGCGGCGGTGGGGCTTGGGTCGGCACGCAGGCTTGAGATTAAGAGTGGAGCGTTTTTATTGATCACGAAGGTCTCCCCCGTTGTAAACGTCCCATTGCCTGCGCCGAGTCCGCCCAATGGAATTGAAGAGACATCGAGAATGCTATCGTTATCCAAGAGGTCGAGGCGCAACGTTCCATCCCCAGTGCCCGTGTTCACCGTCACTAGATAGGTCGAGTCAAAACCCATAACCTCTGTAATGGAATACCCGGCGAGCGTGCCCGTGGCGCTCAAAACAAAATCGCCTGCATCCACACCGCTCACCGTTTTGGAAAACAATACGCCAAAGTGGATAAGCTCCATATTCGATGGCGTTGGGTCTGTACGAAAAACACCAAGTACTAAAGGTGCTATCACGGGAGAAGGAGTTAATGTGGGAGTAAAAATAGGAATTGCGGTTGGAGTGAGTGTTTCAATTGCAGTTGAAACCGGTGATGGTGTACTGGTTGCAATATCACTGGGTGGAGCGCCATACGGCGACTCAATTGCGCCAAGGTCTGGTGCAATACCCAGGAAAGAATCATTGATTCCGGGAATGAGCAATCCGCGATCTACATTCAAACTGGAAGCTTGCAAGGAAAAATCACCGCCAAATGGGTTGCTGAAACCCGGCATGCCTTCATGCCCATTACATTCCAGCCCAGATGCACGACACAATTGATTCATCGTGGAATGATCGACACCCTCCCACTTGAAACGGAAGCCCGCACTTGAGGTGCTCCAATTATCATAATTCCAGTCATTGCTGCTCGCCCCGGGGTTGCGTGCCTCGATGGAATACCCATTGCCTTGAAAGATATTATTACGCAACACCGAATTAGAGATTGGGCTGATCAACTCTGCTTGATTTGGATTGGAGAAATTTGTCCAACTGGTATTGTGATAGACCAGCACCCAGCCATCCGAGTTCTTGTCCCATTTCAGGCTTCTACTTGAATAATTTGAAATCGTATTCCGCAGCACCCATGTAGGTCCCATTGTCACGGGGGCAAGCGAAATCCCTACCAGCGTGGAATCAATCACATTATTCCTGAAGCGATGATTGACACAGGTCCCTTCGGGTTCAAGAGCATCATCCCCAATGTTGGAAATGCGGTTGTTGAAAATATCGGCATCAAATGCCACACCGGGGTTATCCAACGCGGCAGAGGAACTGGTGTATATCCCGTTGAAATAATGATGAATGTTATTTCCACGCACGATCGCGCCGATGTGACCACGCAAGATGATCGCCATCGACTCCATCGAAGTCCCTTTGACCGCATTCCATGCCCACTCGCCGTGGCGCGTATCGTACATTTCGTTATATTCGATGCGGGTATCGTTTCCACGATCCTCCCCGCCGGTCCACTCAACATGGACCGGGTTTTGAATATGATGGATCTTATTTTTACGAATGACAATATGCGAAGAATTTTTCGAGCATACGCCGCATCCATATTCAGTGCCATAGAAGCGCATCTCAAACCCTTCGATCCAGACCCAATCGCGTCCATCCACCATGAAGGCAGAATTAAACTGCGGAACCTGCCAGGTGTATTTATTCGGGTTGCGAGGCACGCGCACATACAAACGTCCATTGACGGGCTCGTAATACCAGCCTTCATGCATGGTCACATTATTGTGTCCGCGTTCGTTGAGCAAGTCATTCAAAAAATCGTATTGATAAAAACGGAGCCCATCGCGCCCAAGATATTTAATCCCAGGGTTGATCTTGGCATACCAGACGTTTGCCTTGCCTTCGTATTGTTTCCACTCCTCAGCTGGGATGGAAGTGGAACCATCCAAAACCGCGCCTCCGCCCTGCGCCCGCACCTGAATCCAATTTCCAGCCGTTCCCGAAGCCGGAAACGTGACCGACTCTTTATAGATACCATCTGCCACCAAGACCTGCGTCCCGGGCGAGGCGCGATTAACACCTTCTTGAATGCTACGAAACGGCGCAGACATGGAGCCATCTCCGCCAGTTGGTGCATCATCGTTGACATAGATCACATTCGTTGGCGCGAAGAATAATTCATCGGCTTGTGTGGTAAATGAGCCGGTGATCTCGCTCGCGCCGTCTGAAACTTTGACTTCATAAGTTATGGAAGGTGACAAATTGAAAAGGCTGCCCACCAAACGTCCGTCGTCGATGCGCATCAGGTTGTGACCCGTGCGCCAGGTCGCTTCGCCGCTCAAACGATAGGACAATTGCGCAGTCCGCGGCAACCCCACTCCACTGACGGACACTCCCGCTGTTTCGATATTGGCAACAAAACTGATTTGACCTAATAAGGCTGATGGACGTGCGCCCGCATGAGTTGTCGGCAGAAAAGATGCCCCCAATAGAATGACAATCAAACCAACTTGTAAGATGCGGCGAGAAAAATGCGTAAAGGCTTTCATGGGAGTTCAATCATGGGCGGGAAAACGCCCATCCATTCCCACTATAGCACGCGCACAGGGAAATACAATTCCCATACCATGACAAAAACGGCCCCAGCGGTACGCGCTAGGGCTGTTTTACTGAGTCATAAACGTTTTTCTATCAACTCTCTTGCCAGTTCGAGCTCTTCGTCAATAATAGTGTGATCCATATTGGGGTAAACCTTTTCAGTGACCTGTGCCCCCATCGAGGTGAGCAAGGCACTCGTTTCTTTCATACGCTCCAACGGAATGAATGGGTCCACATTGGAACAGCCATTAAAGACCGGCATACCGTTTAAGTTTCCGCTGGCTTCACGAGGTTTGCCGCTCTGCCAAATGTAGCCTCCACTGAAAATGAGCAAACCGCCATACAAACGCGGATTGCGAATCACATATTCGCTGGAAAGGCTGGCACCTTGCGAGAACCCGCCAATGAAAATCTTTTCTACTGGAATGCCGCTCGCTTCGATGTGCTTGACCAATCCGTCAATTTTTGCGATGGCAGCCGAAAGATAAGGCTCATTCGACTCGACCGGGGCGATCAATCGATTCGGGTACCAGATGGAGCCTTCTGCTTGGGGTGCAAAGTATGCAACCCCGGGGAAGTTCAGAGGCGTGGACAGAGAAAGAATATCCTGCGCCGAAGCGCCACGTCCGTGGACAAGGATCATCGCGGATTTGGCATCTTCCAATTTTGCGCCTGCCGTGTATACGGGAGAAGTTTCGTGAGGCATGGTCATGATAGGCTCGCTTTTTCAATGGGATTAAGAGTGAGAGGTAACAGGTTGGCTTCGATCTCGGCACGCTGCGGTTCAACCCATGCCGGGAGTTTCAACGCATCGCCCAACGACTCTTTGGGTTCGTCGATCAAAAAGCCGGGCGTATCCGTTGCGATCTCAAACAAGACGCCGCCCTGTTCACGAAAATAGATGGAATGAAAATAGCTGCGATCCATCACCGGGCTAACGCGAAACCCCGCCTCGTTCAACGCGGATTGATAGGTCAGCTGTTCCTTATCATTCGCCACACGGAAAGCGATGTGATGAATGGAGCCCGCCCCGAAGCCTGCCTGCATTTTGCCGGGGCGATGTACCAGATCCACGATGTGACCGAGGGCATTGCCATCTCCTTCAAACCGATGGCGATTATCTTCCGCACCAGTGAATCGATAACCCATCTCTTGCGTCAGCAAGGCAGATGTCGGCTCTACCTCATCCAACCAGAGGGTGACGCTGTGAAATCCGCGCAAGGCATACGCCTGCGGAATGGGACCATCCTCCCAATGTTGAACCGTGGGCAAATTTTGTACTTCGACGAGTTCTACGTTCATACCATCGGGGTCCGCGAATGAAAGTACGTTTTCCCCAAAGCGTTTTTCAATTGCGGCGGGTGTAATGCTATTTTGCTTGAGGCGTTCCTCCCAAAATGGGAGCGACCCCAGCGGAACGTTATATGCCACGACATTGGTCTCGCCATTGCCGCGTACTCCGCGCCGCATGTTGGGCCAGGCAAAGAAAGTCAATACGCTACCTGGGTTGCCGGTTTCATCGGCAAAATAGAAGTGATATGTATCTGGCGAGTCAAAGTTGACCGTGCGTTTGACCAGCCGTTGACCAAGCACATTTCGATAAAAATCCACGTTCCGTTGTGGGTCACGTGCCACTGCAGTGACATGATGTAAACCTCTAATGGGATTCATGTTTTACTCCTATTTTTCAGACGCAGTTACCAGTAAAATATTTCATTGGATTTGTATATGAAAAGTCTCCGATTGTAGAACTCGGAGACTTTTTTTACAGGGCTATTACCCGTACAAATCTTTTCTGAAAAACTCAGGCAGGGCAAAGGCTGCTCGGTGAATATCAGGGTTGACATATTGATTCTCTCCGGGTGGCATCGGCGTCTTTAGCCCGTTCTCCCAGGGAGTATCGGAGACGTACATGAAGCCAATCCCTCCGCCGGGATAGGTGGGGATGTTGGCATAATAATAGGCGGGATTCTTGGTCAGCTTTTTGGCAGATTGATAAATGGTTTTGATCAGTGCCGTGTCGAAGTAAGGTTGCTCACATTGGGTGGCTGCAGCGCCGCCGGGGGTGAGAGCACGCACCACCAACTTTTGGAACTCATCGGAAAAAAGTCTCTCTGCCATGCCGATCGGGTCGGTCGTATCCGAGATGATGACGTCGAACTGACCAGGGTTTTCTTCTAAGAAGCCAAAGGCATCCCGAACGAGCAGCTTGGAGCGTGGATCAGACCACGGGTCGCCGAAAGAGGCGGCGAAGTGTTCACGTGAGAGATCCACCACACGTTGATCCAGCTCGCAGACCACGGCTTCCGTCACGGATGGGTATCGCAATACTTGTTTCAGCGAGCCGCCATCGCCGCCGCCGACGATCAACACACGCTTCGGCGCACCAACCGCAAGCATGGGCACATGCACGATCATTTCGTGATAGCCCATATTGTCACGCTCAGTGAGTTGGATGATGCCATCGAGGATCATGGCATTGCCAAAAAATTCGGTTTCAACAAGTTGCAGATGCTGATACTGAGTCTGTTCATCGGCAAGCACACGCTTGACGCGAATGCCCTTGCGATAGTATGGATGTAATTCTTCAGTGAACCAGATGCTCATTCAATGTCCTTAAGCCGCGATCGGCAGTTTGGTTTCGACAGATGCTTCGCGGTCGAGCTTGCGCACGGCGAAATCATCTGCACCAAAGGCTTCTTTGAGGCGCATCAGCACGGGCATAAAATCCTGACCGATGGCACAGGTAAAAAGGTCGATGGCGCAGTAATTATACTCAGGCCAGGCGTGCAAACTGGCATGTGATTCTGCCAGCAGCAGGAAACATGTAAAGCCATGCGGGCTAAACTTATAAAAACCTTCATCAACAACCGTCAAGCCGCTATCACGCACGGCTTGAGCGAACAACGTGTACGCTTTCTCGCTATCCATGAGCACTTCGCGGTTGCAATCGGAAAGATCAAAAATATAATGTTCACCTAATTTTAAACTTGCGTTCATTCACACCTCGGGGGTTAAAAAGTAAAGAACCCGCCTAAAAACCTTTTCCATTGATCCGCAGGATGTATCCCTGCGTAACAAATGGAACCGTCTCTAAGCAGACTCTGTTGCAGTAGTTATACTATGCACTGGTGGAGTGTCAATCTTTTTGGGTGGTGAATATTTTTTACTGCAACCATTCGTTGAAATCAAAAAAATTATCCTCACATACGCACACGTTAATATCATGATTCAAGAAGGTTTTTCGATGATGATTCTGTGAGGCACGTATTACCCATAAAATTTCTCGAATTGTGGTTAAATCAAAACTCTCAAGGAGACGCAATGACCGATCCCATACATGACTTAAACACAGAAACACTGAACGCTTGGAATGCCAACGCCGAAGTCTGGGATAACCGCATGGGCGATGACGGTAACGATTTCTTTAACCTTTTGTGCTGGCCCGCGCTCGCCTCACTACTGGACCCGAAACCGGGCAGCCACATCTTAGACATTGCCTGCGGAAATGGCTTAACCACCCGCCGCCTCGCCGAACTGGGAGCCAAAGTCACCGCCTTCGACTTCTCATCCAACCTGATCGAATACGCAAAACAAAGAACCGCTCTTCACGCTTCAAGTATCACGTATCACGTTTTAGATGCCACCAGTGAAGAACAACTCCTCTCCCTCGGCGAATCCAAATACGACTCCGCCCTCTCCAACATGGCACTCTTTGACATGGCTGAGATCGAACCGCTTTTTCGCACCCTGCCCAAACTACTCAAACCCGGCGGGACATTTGTCTTCTCCATCACCCATCCCTGTTTCAACAATGCCTCCTCCATGCACGTGGTCGAGGAAATGGATGATGGCGAGATCAAAACGGTCTATTCGATAAAAACCTCGCGTTACATGACGCCCTACTCCATGCGCGGACTCGCCTTGCGAAACCAGCCCAAGCCGCAAGTTTATTTTGAACGTCCGCTGCAATACTATTTGAACCTCGCCTTCCAAAACGGATTCGTCCTCGACGGCTTTGAAGAACGAGCCTTCCCGCCGGAAATACCGCAAACCACTCCGCTTGGCTGGGGCGGCAAATTCAGCGAAATCCCTGCAGTGATTGTGGCAAGGCTCAGATTGAAAGAATGACCGCAGACCACAGACCGCATTTTCCGTCGGCGGTCTGTGGTCTGGCAATCTCCCCATCTTTCCTCTTTCATCATTCATCTTTCTCTATGATCTACCTCCTCATCGAGTTCCTAGACGAACTGGTCTTTGGCGTTATCGAAACCGCCTGGCCCCTTATTCGCACGGATCTCAATCTCACATACACTCAAATTGGTCTATTGCTTAGTCTGCCAGGTATCATTGCCGCTTTCATTGAACCCTTCATCGGTATCCTCGGCGACGTTTGGCGCAGACGTTTGCTCATCCTTGCAGGAGGCGTGTTTTTCACGCTCGCTCTCTTCAGCATATCCATCAGCTTTTCTTTCCTCTTTCTTCTTTTAGCTTTCATCATTTTGAATCCTTCTTCGGGAGCGTTGGTTAACCTTTCTCAAGCAAACCTCATGGATTCCGCTCCCGAACGCCACGAACAAAATATGGCGCGTTGGACATTCGCTGGTTCATTAGGCGTGCTCACCGGCCCGCTGATGCTTGGTTTATTCGTTTATCTCGGGTTGGGCTGGCGTGGAACCTATGCCCTGCTCACGGCTATTTCCACGGCTTGCGTTCTCATTGCCGTTCGCTATTTACCCGCCGACAAAAAAGAAACACCCTTCCCCTCCTTCCGCGAAGTCTTCGACGGATTCAAAGCCGCATTTCAAGCGTTCAAACGAAAAGAAGTCTGGCGCTGGCTGCTCCTGCTTGAATTCGCCGACCTGATGCTAGACGTGGTCTTTAGTTTTCTCGCGCTCTACTTCGTCGATGTCGTCGGCGTGAACGAAACACAGGCAGGCATTGCAGTTACTATTTGGCTCATCATGGGTCTCCTCACCGACCTCTTCTTCATCCCCATCATCGACCGTCTTAAAGACACCATCCGTTATTTGCGAATCACCGCATTCTTTGAAGCCTTCGCCTTCGTTGCTTTCTTGCTCATTCCTGGCTTTCTACCAAAAATTTTGCTGATCATTCTCGTAAACATCCTCAACACCGGGTGGTATCCCATCTTGCAAGGGCGGTTATACTCAAGCCTTCCCGGTCAGAGCGCCAGCATCATGGCAATTGGCGCCGTCACCGACCCGCTGGCAAAATTACTGCCACTGCTCATCGGCATCCTCGCAGACCGCTTTGGTCTTGGCATCGCCATGTGGCTGCTCTTGCTAGGTCCACTCGCACTATTGATCGGCTTACCCAAAAACCTGATACCTCGCACATGACCCCCGACACCTCCATCTACCTCCACATTCCCTTCTGCAAACATCGCTGTGCCTATTGCGACTTCAACACCTACGCCGGGCAAGAGTCGTTGATCCCCGCCTATGTCGAAGCCCTCATCAAAGAAATCGAATGGATTGGAAACCAATTACCAATTACCAATTACCAATCCACCCAAACGATTTTCTTCGGAGGAGGAACCCCATCGCTTCTTTCTGGAACTCAATTTGATTCCGTTATGTCAGCCTTATCCTCCGCCTTTGCCTTGTCCGCTGACGCGGAGGTGACGATCGAAGCCAACCCCGGCACCATTTCACCCGAAAAACTCGAGTCGATTCGCGAGGCAGGCATCAACCGTATCAGCTTTGGAGTGCAATCATCCAATACTGAAGAACTGCGCATGCTAGAACGCGAACATGATTTCTTCACCGTCATCGAAGCCGTCTCCACTGCGCGCAAAGCCGGGTTCAACAACCTCAACCTTGATCTGATCTACGCCTTGCCAGAGCAAACTTTAGAATCATGGCAAACAACAGTGAAGCGTGTGCTCGAGCTTGAGCCCGAACATATCTCTGCTTACGCACTCACTCTAGAGCATGGCACTCCCTTCGGCAAATGGGCAGACAAAGGCATCCTTCCGCTCCCAGACCCAGACCTCGCCGCCGACATGTACGAATGGACAATGGATTACCTCCAACAATCTGGCTACACGCAGTACGAAATTTCAAATTGGGCAAAACAAGTCGAAGGTCAAAAGTCAAAGGTCAATTACCTTCGACCTTCGACTTTTGACTCATTTCCACACTATGCCTGTAAACATAATATTCAATACTGGCGTTCACTCCCCTACCTTGGTCTCGGCGCGGGAGCACACGGCTACGCAGGCGGGTATCGTTACTCAAACGCACTACGCATCAAAACCTATATTGACCGCTTAACCAATCACCAATCACCAATTACTACTTACCCATTAACTCCCGCCACCGTCAACCAACACAAACAGACTCTCAAAGACGATATCTCCGATTACATGATCAACAACTTACGGCTGGTAGAAGCCGGTATCGCTGAATCAGATTTCAGATTAAGATTCGGAAGCGGGCTTTTGGACGTCTTCCCACAAGAAATAGAAGAACTCCTCCAGGTGGGTCTAATCGAAAAAATAAAAATCTCCGAAGTTTCAGAAACCTCGGAGATTTATCGGCTTACAAGTCACGGAAGATTATTGGGGAATCAAGTCTTCCTGCGTTTTGTCTAATTACTTCTTCTTCGCAACCTTCTTTACAACTTTCTTGGCAACGGGCTTCTTCACAGCGACCTTTTTCGCAGGCATGTGGCTCAATGCAGCATGGGCTGCCGCAAGGCGAGCCACCGGCACGCGGAAGGGTGAGCAGGAGACATAGTTGTTGCCGATCATGTGACACCACTCGATAGACTCGGGATCGCCGCCATGTTCACCGCAGATACCCACTTCAAGTTCAGGGCGGGTAGCGCGTCCTTCAAGGATGGCGTTCTTCATCAACTTGCCGACGCCGTTACGGTCCAGCGTTTGGAAGGGGTTCTTGGGAAGAATGCCTTCCTGCACGTAGGTGACGAGGAAGTTGCGTTCGGCATCGTCACGCGAGTAACCAAAGGTCATTTGTGTGAGGTCGTTGGTGCCGAAGGAGAAGAACTGTGCCTGCAAGGCAATGCGTTCGGCGGTGACAGCGGCGCGCGGGATTTCGATCATCGAGCCGAACTTATAGGAGAACTTGATCTTCTTTTCCTGCATCACGGCTTTAGCAATGCGTTCAAGGCGTGGCTGGATCCAGTCCAATTCTTTCACGGTTCCGGTCAACGGGATCATGATCTCCGGCTTGACCTTGATACCGCGTAGGGTGCAGTCGGCGGCGGCTTCAAAGATGGCGCGGACTTGCATCTCCACGATCTCAGGCATCGATATGCTCAAACGCACACCGCGCAGACCCATCATCGGGTTGGATTCGTGCATGCCCTTGATGGAAGCAAGCAGTTTTTCTTTTGCAGCCAGCCCCTCGGTTTCGCCTTTGACATGCATGGTGATGACTTCTTCGAGAAGTTTTTCTTCATCGGGCATGAACTCATGCAGGGGTGGGTCGATTAAGCGGATGATGACGGGGTAGCCATCCATGGCTTCGAAGAGACCATCAAAATCTTTGCGCTGATGCGGCAGGAGCAAGTTGAGCGCTTCGGTACGAGCTTCGCTGGATTCAGCAAGGATCATGCGTTGAACAATAGGCAGGCGTTCCGACTCAAAGAACATGTGCTCTGTGCGGCACAGACCGATACCAACAGCACCATACGAACGGGCGCGGCGGGCATCTTTGGGATAGTCGGCATTTGCCCACACTTGCAAGCCGCGGGTTGGGTAACCGGGGGCAACTTCAGCGCGGACACCCTTGCGGGCGCAAATATCATCTGCCCATTTGAGCAGGGTCATCAATTCCTTCTGTTCTTCGAGCGAAGGTTCAGAGGTGGGGATCTTTCCGGCAAATACTTTACCGGTGGTGCCGTCTACAGAGATCCACTCGCCTTCTTTCAAGGTCATCTCGCCCACGGTCATGGTGCGGGTTTCAAGATTGATCTTGATGGCAGAAGCACCCACCACACAAGGGATACCGAACTGACGCGCCACCACTGCGGCATGAGAGGTTGCACCGCCTTCACTGGTCAACACACCCTTTGCGGCGATCATGCCGTGGACGTCATCGGGCTTGGTGAACGGACGTACCATAATGGTGTCTTGCTTGTGTTCTTTGGCATATTCCTCAGCCTTATCGGCATCGAAATAGATTTGACCGACTGCCGCACCCGGAGAAGCATTCACGCCCTTGGCAATGAACTTCCCATCTTTTTCTGCAGCGTTCATGGCTGCATCATTGAATTGCGGGTGAAGCAGAGCATCCACCTGGTCGGGGGTAACGCGCTGAACTGCCTGCTCACGGGTGATCAAACCTTCGTTCGCCATATCCACAGCGATCTTGACTGCAGCTTTGGCGGTGCGCTTGCCCACGCGGGTTTGCAGCATCCACAACTTACCGCGCTCAATGGTGAATTCAACATCTTGCATATCGGTGTAATGCTTTTCAAGGCGGGCAGTGATCGCCATAAATTCTTTATATGCCTTGGGCATGTATTTCTTGAGGTTCTCAACGGAGTCCGCATTGCGGATACCTGCCACCACGTCTTCGCCCTGTGCATTGAGCAGATACTCACCCATCATCTTCTTTTCGCCAGTAGATGGATTGCGGGTGAAGGCTACGCCGGTGGCACAGTCATCGCCCATGTTGCCAAAGACCATCGTACAAATATTGACGGCGGTACCCAGTGAGTCAGAGATGCCTTCCTTGCGGCGATAGGCTACAGCGCGTTTGCCGTTCCAGGATTTGAACACCGCTTCGGTCGCCAATTCAAGTTGTTTGTATGGGTCTTGTGGAAATTCCTGTCCGCAGGCTCGTTTGTATGCATATTTATACAGCCCCACAACTTCTTTCCAATCTTCCGCCCTCATTTCAATATCCAGTTTGTACCCCTTCTTCGCTTTGTACTCGGCAAGTGGATGTTCAAATGCTTCGTCTTCAATATCCATTACCACGGTTCCGAACATTTCCACTACGCGCCGGTACGAGTCCCATACGAAACGCGAATTGCCCGTCGCTTTGATCATGCCTTCTGCCACCACATCCGTCAAACCAATATTGAGAATGGTGTTCATCATACCGGGCATCGAGAATTTGGCACCCGAACGGCACGAGACCAAAAGCGGATTCTTCGGGTCGCCGAACTTCTTACCAGTTTTGCGCTCGATCTCTTTGAGTGCCTTCAGCTCCTGATCCCACAACCCTTTAGGAAATTTTCCCGCTTTTTGATAGGCATTACAAGCTTCCGTCGTCACAGTAAAGAAAGGCGGAACCGGCACATTGGCGCGGGTCATATCCATTAACCCGGCACCCTTGCCACCTACGATGGATTTGACACCATCCCACGAACCGCCAGCGCGTTTTTCAACTTCTTTTACTTCGTTATAAAGGTAAACCCATTTAGACATTACAGCCTCCTGATGGAATATTAATATCGATAGAATAGTTTCGATTGTGAAATATTGTACCAAAAAGAGTCCAATTTGCACCTGACAAACATCACCTCATAACTAGATTTCAATCAGGTAATCTTTATCTTTCCCAGATAATGCTAGCAGGCTGTAAAAATTGATTTTGTGAAATAAAGTCTTTGGTAATAACGAAAGAAGCCAAATAGAAAAAAATGAGTTTCTCTAAAAATAAATGTCCCGTTTCTACCACTTTAAATTCGGTCATCCTGGGCTAAATCATTATTCTGATGTAATAAGTGTATAAAAATCCATCTTCGTACCCAGATATTCAGAACCTTCAATAGAAAGATGACCCGCATCACTATAAATAAAAGTGCCATCTAATTCAGATTTACAAAATTCTGTGCCGCACAACAGTTTGCTAAGCCAAACCACTGCATAATCTTTTTCAATTTCTCCCAACAACCAAGGAACTCGCGATTCCCTGTACACACTAACTTCAACCCTACAGTCGATTGCATCAAAATAAAAGGCTTGTTTCAGTAGACAATTACCAATATCTTCCCCATTCGCCGGTAAAGGCTCAAAGACAATAGGCTTGATTCCCATGCCAGTGATCAATTCGAGCGTCTTGCGCAATTGCGTCAGGGCAATAGCTCCATCCGCAGGCACAACTTCATTGCCTATACTAAAGTAATGATCAGTATCAAGAAAATGTGAATAACGGGAACCTAAAACAACATACTTCACACTTGGGTTGTCTTCCAGCCATGCAAGCACATCATCATTAAAATTGATACAGTCATCATGATAAACTGGGTATCGCGACTGATCGATTCCAACAATGGAACCGCACGCAGCCTGCGTCATTTGAATGATTCCCGCATCGGGATTAGATGCAAGAATGCCGGGCACAAATTGCATGGCATATGAGTCACCCCAAACCAATATTTCCGGGGCATTATTTGTCTGACATTCATCCAACAGCATAAGCTTGTCGTAATCACATGTCCGACTAAGACCATAATTTGCTTTTGTTATTAAGCTCAGCCTTGAAAATGACATTCCATTTGGTGCCGTTCGATTCCCAAAACCATCATTAAGGATGCCAGTCACCCCTATGCCAATAACGATCGCAGACGAGATCACAGCCAGTCGAAATATATCCGCGCGGTTGAATCGGGTTTTTTCTCTGAATGGCGTCTCAACATACTTCCACGTCAAATAGGCAAAACCCAATGAAACGACACCAAGCAGAAACATAACCAAATTGCTTGGCTCACTAACACTCATCAATCTTGCAAACGCAAATATTGGCTGATGCCACAAATAGGCACTATAACTTATCAACCCAATACCAACTAGTAGTTTGTTACCCAGAAGTTTCCCCACAAGGGTCTTTTCAAAAGCAAATAGAATAATCAGAGCAGCCCCAAAAGTCGGCACTAATGTATAAAAACTCGGGAATGGGGTTAGCTGACTAAATGAAGCGGTTGCATATAGAATCAACAGAAACCCCAGCAAGCTTAGGAGTTGCCCAATCACGAGTGACAATGCAGTAGCTTCAGAGCTCCTTGCTGGCTTATTGAACAGATACATCGCTGCAAGAGAACCGATCAAGATCTCCCATAAGCGGGTAAAAATTAAATAAAATGTGGAATTTGGGTCCGCACCTACTCTAATTTGAGTCAGCATAAGGCTAGCCAGTCCTAACAAAACGAACGTGACTGCCATAGCTCGTTTCCCAATTCGCGATAAAAGGACGATCAACAAGGGAAAGAAAAGATAATATTGCTCTTCAACAGCCAAGCTCCATGTATGAAGGAGTGGTTTCAACTCAGAGGCTGTATCAAAATATCCGGTTTGAAGCCAAAATAGGATGTTTGAAAAAAACAACGACACAGCAATCAGGCTTTGTGAAAACTCCTCTAACTGCAATGGAAGCATCCAATAATAAGCAAAGGGCAAACAAACCAGAATGACGACGGTCAATGCGGGAAGAATTCTTCTAATTCGTCGCTCGTAAAAATTAACGAGCGTAAATTTCCCAGCAGACACATCGCCCAGAATGATAGTAGTGATCAGATAACCGCTGATCACAAAAAAAACATCCACACCGACAAAACCGCCGCTAAAAAATGTAATTCCAGCATGAAAAAAAATAACTGGCAAAACCGCCATGGCTCTTAATCCATCAATTTCTGGCCTATATTTCATAGTTACTCTCTATTTGATCGTAAAAAGTTTTCCCAAAACGGGGCAAGTTGAATATATCCTGCCAAGTGCTACCCATGCCCCATTACTGCTACACTACCTCAACCGGACTTCCGCTGCGGATCGACTCAACCGCCGCAAACGTGGACTTTGTCACAGCGATGATCTGCTCATACGGAATCGGCGGCTCTTTCCCCGCTCGCACCGACTCAGCGAAGGCAGCCATTTCTGCCTTCCAACCTTTGTCTTGCGCAATTCTCTCCTCTTTCTTCTTGCCATCTTTCACAGTGGTCAAGGAGACATAATCATCCAATACCGCCACCATGCCCCCACAGAACAGCTCCAACCGTTCCTTCGGCATAGACTTATCGCCATTTGCCAGATAATCCACCACGCCGATGGAACCGTCTGCAAAGGTGAACGTCATCGAGACATTATCTTCGCGATATTTGCCGTTGCTGGGTAAGGCATGTGCTGAAACTTTCACAGGCAAGGCACCCACCAAGAACGTAATCAAATCAATAAAGTGACAGGCTTCCCCAATAATCCGTCCGCCGCCGATGGCTTCGTCTTGAGTCCAGTGATTGGCTGGGATAAAACCAGCATTGACGCGATAATGCACATGGAGAGGCTCCTGACGAGTGAGGAGTGAAACGTGAAGTTGTTGAGCAAGCGGAGAAAAGCGGCGATTGAAACCAACAGTTAGAAGCGCTTGGCTGTTAGTTTTTAGCTGTTTGCTGATCTTTGATAGCTGACCACTATTAATAGCCAACGGTTTCTCCACAAACACATTCTTCCCAGCCTTCAATGCCTTCACGATCAAATCCGCATGGGTATCGTGACGTGTCAGAATTGCAACCGAGTTGATCTTCGGGTCGTTGATGATCTCATCTTCCGAAGAAGTAGCATACTGAAAACCAAACTTCTTGCCAGAGTGCTGAGCGTGAAGTCCGCCAGAGGAAGCGATTCCAACCAGTTCAAAGTCTTTATTGTTTTTGAGAATGGGAAGCAAAGTGGAATTGGCAAAGAGACCCGCGCCGAGAACACCCAAATTGACGATTGACAATTGACGATTGACGATTGACGGGAATTCAACTCTTCTTTCTTCTTTCGTCTTGCCTTCAGGGTATTTCAAAACCACTCCAAGAAAAGGCTCTTTCTTCTTCCCCGTAATTACTTCATACGCCTTTATGCCTTCTTCAATACCAAAGCGATGGCTGATCAGACTTTCGACCTTCAACTTTCGACTGGATAATAAATCCACTACCGCCTGAAAATTGCGTCCTTCCGTCCAGCGGACATAACCAATGGGGTAATCTTGTCCGTTCTCTTCGTAGTTCAGGTCATAGCGACCGGGTCCATAAGAGCGAGAGTTGATGAAGGAGATTTCTTTTTCGTAGTACACCTTGCGTGGGAAGTTCAGCCCCACTGCGCCCGTTGCCACCACTTTAGCACGGTCTCTTGCAATGACGCCAGCCAATTCAACGGGGTCGTTTGAGGATGTGTCCGCACAGATGATGATGCTGTCGAAGCCGCGGTTGGCAGTGAAGGCTACAGATGCAGATTCGGCTTGGGGACGTGTAACAGCTTGAACGTTAAGGGAAGAAGCGAGCTTGACTCGTTTCGGGTCAATGTCAATGCCGAGGACGTGGCATCCCGCTGCAGCCGCCAGTTGAATCGTCAATAATCCTAAAAGACCAAGACCAATAACGGCGACTTTTTCACCAAGCTGTGCTTCTGCCAAACGGAAGCCATGTAAGGCAATCGCGCCGAGGGTGGTAAATGAAGCGGATTCGAAATCGACATTTTTAGGGAGCGGGGTAAGCAGGTTGCGCGGCACGACGTTGTATTCGGCATGCATGGCATAGCCGCCGCCCGCACACGCCACGCGTTGACCGACTTTGAAGCCCTGCATGTTCTTACCAAGCGCCACAATGGTTCCGGCGGTGGAATAGCCAAGCCCCATCGGTTGGTCGAGGCGATTGAACACGGCTTGCACAGTCGGCATGATGCCTTCACGTTTGGCTTTATCGAGCGTTTGTTTAACAAGATCGGGACGAGATCGCGCCTTGCCAAGATAACTTTTTTCTGCAAACTCCACCACCATGCGCTCGGTGCCTGCTGAAACGAGGCTGGCTGAAACTTTGACGAGTGCCTGCCCTTCACGTGGTGTGGGTATGGGAACTTCTTCGACGATGGTCTTGCCATCTTTGATGTTTTGCAAAAGTTGCTTCATGGGCAAAAGTATAACGCAATTCGAAAATGATATAATTTTGCCATCTTATCTTAGGAGCCCAACTTGGCTGACCCTCGCGTTTCAAAGTATGCAACAATTTTGGTGGAACATTCTGCCCGCGTAAAACCCGGTGACCGTATTCTGCTCGAAGGCACGACTGCTGCTGAACCGCTTTTGCGGGAACTGTATATTCAAATTTTAGAAAAAGGCGGGCATCCGCATCTGATGGTGGCGTTGCCAGGCACCATGCCTTTCAGCCAGGATGAAATGTACCTGACCTACGCCAATGAGGCACAGTTGGACTTTGTGCCTACTTTTTATAAGGTAGCCTACGAACAATTTGAAGGGCGCATCCGCATTCACTCGGCGACTAATACCAAGGGGACGACGAACATCAATCCCTCAAAGATCGCGCGTCGTGCAAAAGCCACCTCGGTCATCACCGAGGCGCAATTCCGGCGCGGAGCAGACGAAACTTTTAAATGGTGTACAACCCTCTACCCCACTGAGGCGTATGCGCAAGATGCCAGCATGAGCTTGAAGGAATATGAAGATTTTGTCTTCAATGCTGTACATGCCAATGAAGCCGACCCGATCGCGTTTTGGAACAACGTCAAAGAAAAGCAGCAATCGGCTGTGGATTTCATGAAGGGTAAAAACCAGGTCATTCTACGCGGACCGAACGTGGATCTGACCCTTTCTGTCAAAGGGCGCACGTTCAAGAACTCGTATGGAACCCATAACATGCCCGATGGCGAGATCTATACCGGACCCGTTGAAGAGTCGGTCAATGGCTGGGTAAAGTTCACCTACCCCGCAAATTACCAGGGCACAAGTGTGGAAGGTGCAGAATTAACCTTCTCGAACGGAAAGGTGACTTCTGCCAATGCTGATAAGAACCTAGATTTTCTGCTCAGAACTCTCGACAGCGATGAACGCTCACGCTATCTCGGTGAGTTTGCCATCGGCACCAATTTCGATATTCAACAATTTACCGGCAATATCCTGTTCGACGAAAAGATCGGCGGTTCCTTCCACATGGCGCTTGGTGCGGGCTACCCTGAAACCGGCTCCAAGAATAAGAGCTCCATCCATTGGGACATGATCTGCGACATGCGCACCGACTCAGAAATTCTTGTGGACGGGGAGTTGTTCTATAAGAACGGGCAATTCGTATTTGAAAAGTAAAAGATAAGTAACGAGTAATAAGTTAAGAGTAGTAGGTCACGCTTTCAGCGTGACCTACTTTTTTTACTCATCCCCAAAAGAAATGCCGATATTCCGAGCCGTGATAACTGAATCCCCGTTCACATTTACCCGCTTTGGAACTGCCACCGCCTTATCGAGCGGGAGGTCTGTGATCTCGCCGCATTGCAAAGCGACCATGCGGTCGAATCCCTTGCGTGCTGCCAAACGGACAGCCGCTGCGCCGTAACGAGTCGCAAGCCAGCGATCGAAGGCGGTTGGCGTCCCACCGCGTTGGACGTGACCTAAAACAGTAACCCGTGATTCAAATCCCTGCCGTTCGATGTATTCTGCAACGACTTGTCCGATGCCGCCCAAACGCGGCACATAGACCTCATCCCCTTTGCGTGAATACGTCGGCGCTCCGCCTTCTGGTTTTGCACCCTCAGAAACCGCAAGCAAGCTAAACTTTCGTCCATGTTCACTTCGAGCTCGAATCTTTTTCATAATGCTCTCAAACTTGAAGGGGATCTCTGGAATGAGAATTACATCCGCACCGCCAGAGACGCCCGCATTCAAGGCGATAAACCCAGCATCGCGCCCCATCAATTCAACGACCATCACGCGGTGATGCGACTCGGCTGTGGTGTGCAGACGGTCCAACGCTTCGGTGGCAATATTCAACGCAGTATCAAAACCAAAGGTGATCTCCGTACCGCCGATGTCGTTGTCAATGGTCTTGGGCACGCCGATGATGGGAACACCTTTCAGCGCAAGTTCATGCGCAATGTGCAGAGTCCCGTCTCCGCCAAGGACAAGAAGCGCATCCAATTTCTGCTCCTTGATACCTTTTACGATCTCATCCGAAACGTCAATGGTCACCTCCTTGCCATCACGGATCACCTTGCGGGCATACGGGTTGCCGCGATTCGCCGCACCAAGGATCGTCCCACCGCGCGGCAGGATTCCGCGTACCTCTTCCATGCCCAGCCGGATGATACCGTTCGGATCTAAAAACCCATCGTAACCATCCTTGATGCCAACGACCTCACATTTGTATTCATTGATTGCCGTCTTTACTGCCGCGCGGATGACCGCATTCAAGCCGGGCGCATCGCCGCCACCAGTCAGGATTCCAATTCGTTTCATCGTGTCACTCCTATGTCCATGGTTATGATAACGTAAAAGTGCCTTCGATACATGAAAAGCACAATTAGCGTCTGTGATGGGTATAATGTGACGGATGCAAACAAACCCTCAACCCTCAAAATTCGAGACGATCGCCAGTTGGGTCGTTCCGATCGCTGCTATTGCGGCAGTCATTGCCTGGTTCGTCATTGCCCCTGAAGGTGCACTCGGCAAGCTCGACGCCATCGGCTATGCCGTCTGTCATCGTATCGATGTGCGTTCCTTTCAGATCGACGACCGTCAACTTCCGCTTTGTGCGCGCTGTACCGGCGAATTTTATGCCGCCGGTCTTGCGCTTCTCTTTCAAGCCATTGTCAGCGGCAAGAGTGCCAAACTACCTTCACGCGGCGTAATGGCAGTACTTTTTGCCTTCTTTGTCGCCTTCGGTATAGACGGTTCAAACTCGTATCTCTATTTGTTGAAACAAACCGGCGGCAACGGCACTCCGTTGGATCAAATTCCAAACCTTTATATCCCCAACCAAACCCTGCGCCTCTTCACAGGCAGCGGCATGGGTATTGCCCTGGCTGCCATGCTTTACCCGGTCATTAATCAGTCACTTTGGCGCATCCAAGATGACCGCCCCGCCATGGATTGGAAAAAGCTTGGCATCTTCACTGCCATCATCATTTGTATCAATTTGCTGGTGCTTACCGACAGTCCTTTTATTTTGTATCCCATCGCTTATATCAGCGCGCTGGGAACCCTATCTCTGTTGGTGATTGTCTTTGGCTTGCTTTGGACCATCCTCATGAAGCAGGACAATACCTTTGAACACCCGCGTCAATTGTGGCTGGCTTTCGCCTCCGGCTTGACCTTGGCTTTGCTCCTCATCCTGAGCATTGACCTACTCCGACTCAGCTTCACCGGCACCTGGAACGGCTTCCCTGGGTTATCTGGCTGACAACGAAACAACTCGAAAATCGTATAATAATGTTGAACGATTTTTGAAAAGGAGAAAGAAATGGAACTACTACTTGGAATTTTCACTGCTTTTGGGCTTTCAGCCAGCGCCGGGTTGAACGCTTACATCCCTTTGCTGGTGGTGGGAGTCATTGCACACTACTTCCCCAACACCCTCAACCTTGCCCAACCCTTCGACCTGCTCGCCAACCCATGGATCTTGATCCTGCTCGGCGTGCTTGTCATCATCGAAATGGTCGCGGATAAAGTCCCCGCCGTCAACCACATTAACGACCTGATCCAAACCGTCATCCGCCCAGTGGCAGGCGCCATCGCCTTCGCCGCCAGTGCCAACGTCATCACCGACGTCAACCCAGTGCTGGCGCTCGCGTGCGGTCTGCTCGTGGCGGGCAGCGTGCATACGGTCAAAGCGGCGGCGGTACGTCCAGCCGTCACAGCCGCCACTGGCGGTACGGGCAACATCCCGGTCTCTATTGCTGAAGATATTTTTGCAACCCTGGCATCCATTCTGGCGATCGTGCTGCCCATCATCGCAGGGGCTTTGGTTATCATTTTGTTAACGCTCTTAATCTGGTGGTGGGCAAACAGGAGACAAAAGTCCCAGTCTGCTCAATCTCGTTTATAATGCTGGAAATTATTATTCAATATCCAAATAAGGAGAGAAATCATGAATGAAATGCCCGTCACCCCTTCGGAAGAACAGCCGAAAAAGAACAACACCCCATTGATCATTGGTATTGTGGTGGCCGTTCTGCTCTGCTGCTGCTGTGCGCTTGTTGCTGGCGGCTGGTTCTTCGGCGACACGATCATGGCTGCCATGGGCTAAGCCAAATCGCAATCAAAAAATCCTCCGTTAGCGCGGAGGATTTTTTGATTCAAAATACTGTTCTAGTTCGTGCAAGCCTGCAAAGACTTTTTGCTTCATCCCTTCATCCAGTCTCAATTCTTCCAACTCATCTTCATCCAAAACTTTGCGCGTGCCGTCGGGGGAAACCCATAAATCTAAAGCCAGGTCCACATACGAAACCGAATCATCTTCTATAACGGCAGGCTTGGTGATGTTGCAATACCAGCCTTTCAACATACCATCATCGCGGTCGTAGATCGCAAAGATGTTGTACCACTTATCGGTGTAGAAGGTTTCCACAAAACGGTCATTGCGCTTCAAGACAATTTCTTGAAAAGGCATGTCATCGCGATTGAAGAATGCTTCGACTGTAATTGATTTATCATCACGGCGCAGCTCTTCGCTATCGTATTGCCAGGTCACTTCATCGGCTAGATTCTTTTTCAGGATTTTCATGACAGGCATTTTACCTGAACCTGCACCGTGATGACATCTCCAATGTGCGGTGCGTCTTTCATGTGGATAGTAATTCCGCCTCTTGCTTTGACTTGGAACTGGTCCTGCTTAAAGAGAACGTCTTCCACTGTGAGTTGGATCTCCTCTCCTCTTCCTTCCCCAGCAGTAATGAGCAATTTAAGTTTCTCTCCAATCCGCTTTGCACAATCTAAATCAAAAATGCCGAATGATGTATTAACTTTATTTTCCGCTACCACTTCCCCATCGATCACATTCCCGATCCCAAGCAGCTTCGCCACAAACGCGGACTGTGGGTCTTTCCAAATTTCACTTGGCGTTCCATCGCGGATTATCGTCCCATCGTGCAAGACGAGGATGCGGTCTGCGATGGTGAAGGCTTCTTCTTGATCGTGCGTGACGTAGATGGCGGGGATTTTTGTCTGGTGCAAGATGCCGCGAATTTCATTGAGCAAGTCTTCTTTGAGCGAGCGGTCTAATGCACCGAGAGGTTCGTCGAACATCAGCAAACGCGGACGTGGCGCAAGCGCACGTGCGAGTGCTACGCGTTGCTGTTCGCCGCCGGAGAGGTCGGTCACTTGGCGAGAGTCAAAGCCGGAGAGGTTGACCTGCTCCAGCAAGGTAGAGACGCGCTGCTTGATTTCTTCCGCAGATGCGTTACGCATTCGCAAACCGAAAGCGATGTTGTCAAAAACGTTCAGGTGAGGAAAAAGCCCATAGTCTTGGAAGACCAAGCCAAAGTCGCGGAGGTGAGGCGGTGTACCGGCGAGGTCAAGGTTGTTTAGCAGAATCGCTCCACGGTCGGGAAAATCCAATCCAGCGATCATCCTCAAAATGGTGCTTTTGCCGCTGCCCGATGCCCCAAGCAAGCAGACAGTCTCGCCTTCGGCGACGGTGAAGGAGATGTCAGTGAGCAGGGGTTTGCCTTCGTAGGATTTGACGATGTTGCGAAGTTCGAGCATTAGAGTTCTCCGGGGTTGTTGAAACGCAATTTTTCGATGAGCAAAATGCTGAGCGTGGTGAGCAGCATGAGGACGGTTGCCATTGCCATGGCTTGACCGTAGTTGAGACCGCCGGGCTGCGAGAGGAAGCGCGAGATGGCGATGGGGATGGTGGGATATTCGGGGCGAGTGATGAGCAGGGTTGCGCCGAACTCGCCGAGCGAGACGGTGAAGGCGAAGGTGGCGGCGCTGAGTGTGGCGCGTGAGAGGATGGGAAAGTCGACGGTTTGCCAAACGCGCAGGGGTGACGCGCCGAGAGTAGATGCGGCTTGACGCAGTCTTTCGGGGATGGAGGCGAGCGCTGGTTGCAGTGTGCGAATGACGAAAGGCAAAGCGATGAGCGTGTGCGCAATGGGAATGAAGAATGGCGATGCGATGAGGCGACCAAAGGAAAGGATGAAGCCAAGCCCCATCATCACGGCGGAGGCACCGAGTGGCAGCATGAGGAAGGGGTCGAGAATTTTTTCAAGACGAGTCGGTTTGGCAAGAGCATACGCGGCGGGATAGCCGAGAGCAAGCGAAAGGATGACGGTAACGCCCGCAAAGCCCAACGAGTTGAGAGCGGCTTGTACCGGCGGGACGTAGAACAACGAGCCGCGTCGGTTGATGAAGAGTTCTTCGTAGTAGTCAGTGGTGAAACCGTATTGGACATTGCCGCGTTGTCCACGGTCGGCTTCGAGGCGGGTGAGGGAGCGGATGGGGAGGGAGGCAAGAGGTAATAAGAAATAAGTAACAAGTAATGAGGAAAGAACGATGACGAAGATACGTTCGGGTAGAGTTTTAGGAGGGCGGGATGTAGAAAAGCGTGGGGCGGTTTGGGTTTGAACTTGGTTGATGGTTCGTGAGTAAAGAATGGAAAAGATCAGGGTGAAGATGAGCTGGATAACGGATAATAACGCGGCGAGGTTGAGGTTGGGAAGTTGCAGGGCGCGGATGTAGATTTCCACTTCAAGGGTGGCGAATTGTGATCCGCCAAGCAGGAGGATGACGCCAAAACTGGTGAAGTCAAACATGAAGACGAGTAGGGCAGCGGCGAGGAGAGAAGGGCGGAGAATTGGGAGGATTATGTCTTTCCAGACATGGAAGGTATCCGCGCCGAGGACACGGGCAGAGGCTTCGAGTTTTGGGTCAAGCCGTGAAATGGCGTTGCCGACGATGCGGATGACGATGGAGGTGTTGTAAAACGTATGCGCTACGAGGATAAGGATGAAGGATGAAAGAGGAAAGAAGAAAGAAAAGAGTCCGCGAGGAGAAAAAATTGAATTGAATGCAGCAGCGACAACAACAGTAGGCAGCATGAAAGGGACAGCGGTCAGCGCACGCAGCAGGGATTTGCCGGGGAAGTTGAACTTGGCAAAGAGGATGGCGGCGGGGAGTCCGAGGGCGAAGGTGAGGAGGGTGGATAGGATGGCTTGGTAGAAGGTGAAGAGTAATGCGTGATACGTGATGCGTAAGTTGTTGGGGTTGGTAAGGGTTTCGAGGTTGAAGGTGAGGGCTAGGATTTTGAAGAATGGGAAGAAGAAAAAGGAAAGAAGAAAGAGTATGACAGGCAGCCAAAGTAAAAGGCGGTATGAGGATGGGTTGTAATTTTTTTTGAAAATCATGACATTTATTTACAAAAGCAGTTAAACCGTTGACACACTACTTATCACTATAAAGCAAGTCTCTTTCGGATCTATCAACAACAAGTTCCCCTACTCATAACTCGATGGTAGCATATCTACACACTTTTACAAACTGGGATAGTTATTAACTCTACCTATCAGTAGCAAAAGCCCATGCCTCTTCCTCACTCACCGGGATCAGCTTAATGAGCCGTGCTACCCCATTTTCATCTCTGTATAAAAGATTGTAGCCATCCCCTATGTGACCCCAACATACCTTTTTTCTATCAATCAAAACGTTCGTGAAAAAATTTGTGCCACCATAATATCCTAATTCATCTCTTATTACACGAATATATTCGAGTAATTTTTTCGAAATTTCAAAAGGAACACGTCCAGTACTTGTTCTAGGCTGAAATTCAGGTTTTGATTCACAGCTATTTGCGGCAATCCCATCCACTGCAAATTCTAAATCATGTTGGATACCAAATTCACTACTTCTCATGACAATTTTTTCTGATTCTTCGCCCGATTCTACTACTTTCATAGTCACACTCACTACCCCATCTTCGTCTTCGGTTATCGTATATGTCTCTGGGTCGATCTGATACTGTCCAAGTAAGTCAATTATTTCTGTCATAGCAGGATTAACCGCTTCGCCCCAGGAGCCGTTTTCGGGGTCTTGGGAGTAGCCGTCTATTGTTATTCCATTTTCATCGTCAAAGTCCACGTCGGCGGGGGCGAGGGTGGTGGTCTCGCCATTTACGACTAGGGTTATTGTGCCGTTCGAGGCGACGGTCAAGCCGGGAATAGGGGTCTCACCGTCGTAGATGTGTCCGTCCGCTTGCAAAGAAAAGCGTGTGCCAGAAGCAATGATTGATTCTTGCAAAGCAATGAAATCAGGATGTAAAGTCGGTGTTGGAATGGGAGTTGGCGGCAGAGTAGAGGTCGCTTCGGGAGTAACTGTCAACTGCGAGGGTGTGGACAGGCAAGCGGAAAGTAATGAAGCAACAAGGATGATGAAGACATTTTTTTTCATGAAGAACTCCCTGAATGTTGGAAAGCGCGATTTGTTATTGAAAGCATTATACCTGTCCACTTGTACACCTATTTCATCACCTCAGTCCACGCTTCGATCCATGTGTCGCGGTTGTCGGCGATGTCTTCATAGGTTATGGCAGCGGGCAGGCTTGCGACTTGGGCATGTTGCGTGAAAACCTCCGGCAGTTGCGCGGACTGATTTACAGGATAGACGAACATATTGAGTGGCATATCCTCTTGGAATTGTTTGCTCAACATAAAGTCTATAAATTTTTCGGCGAGGTCGCGGTTCTGTCCGTTCTTTAGGATGCCGACAAATTCGATCTGGCGGAAGCACATGCCCGAAGCGACGATGGATGCAGTCGGAGATTCGGTCAACGATTCGGCGGCGAAGAAGACTTCCGCGGCGGGGCTGGAGGCGTAGGAGACGACCATCGACTGCGGTCCCTGCCCGGAGGAGGCAGAGAAGTTGGTGTAGTAGGCAGTTTCCCAACTATCCACCACTACGACCCCATTGTCTTTGAGGCTCTGCCAGTAAACGAGGAAGTCGTCACCAAAATAAGCGCGGGTGGCGAGCATGAACGCCAAGCCCGGTGAAGAGGTGGCGGGATTCTCCACCACCAGCAAGCCGTTGTATTCGGGCTTTGTCAAATCTTCAAACGAAGCAGGCACAGCTACATTATTTTCGGCAAAATATTTTTTATCGTAATTGATGCAGACATCACCATAATCCACGGGCAGGGCGCGGAAGGAGGAATCCAACACGAACTCGGCAGGAATGTCACTCAGCACGGGCGATTGATAGGCATCGAAGATGTCCGCTTCGAGGGCGCGGGAGAGGAAGGTATTATCCACGCCGAACATCACGTCCGCCAGCGGGGCATCTTTGGCGAGAACGGCTTTGTTGAGCATCGTGCCCGTGTCACCGCTGGCGAGAAAAACAACGTCGACATTGTTGGCGGTTTCAAAGGCGGTGATGACATCCTCGGCGATGGCGAAGGAGTCGTGGGTCATGATGGTGAGGGTGGTTGGTCCTTTGGGAGCGCAGGATGCGATGAGAAAAGAGGAAAGAAGAAAGAGGGTGGAAAGAGTTTTTTTCATGGGTATTCCTTTTCAATGTAGTAACCAGTGATCAGTTACCAGTAATGTGTGTGATGAGCAGCAATCCGCTCGTAATTGAAACCGTGGCGATCTCAGCGGTCATTTCGTTGCTGATGCCGCGGGTTTTATCGGGGTAAAGCGTTTCGTGATGAAGATGCCAGCGCAGGTTTTCGGTGAATACGCCGGTGACTTCGCCCTGCCAAGGGATGAGCGAGACGATGTCTCCGCTTCTTCCTTCGACTTGGACTTGGTCTCTGCAAAAGAAAATTTCTTCCACGCCATCGATGAGTTTGATGTTGAAGGTTGCAAGTTGAAGGTTGGAAAGCAGGGCGATGTTGGCGAGGGTTTGGTCCATGCGACCGCCGAGGGCGGCGAGGATGAGGATTTGGTCGGGTTTCAGGGAAAGAGCATGGTCAATGGCAAGCTCCAGGTCGGTTTCGTTCTTGTCTTTGGGGAAAAGGATAAATTCACCGCTAAAATCGGAGACCTGGAAGTTCTCTGGCAATGAATCCATATCGCCGACTATGACGTTGGGAACGAGTCCCAATTCGAGGGCGTGGCGTGTGCCACCGTCCGCGCAGAGGATGAAGTCATCGGGGCGGATGAGTTGGCGGGCTTTTTCGAGATTGGGCAGGTCGCCGTTGGCAAAGATGATGATGCGAGACATATTCTTCCATAAAAGGTGAGATTGCTTCGGGCGAAAAACAAGAACGCCCTCGCAATGACGGAATTAAAAAACAAAAACATCCTCGGCAGCGGAGGATGTTGACAGGCAAAAGAAGAGATCCCTCCGCTGGTATTAACCAGATCAGGTAATGCGGGTCGAGCGCGTTCACGCTCCTCTCAGTCCCGTCGGGCGGGACTCCCCGTTCAGTTGTGGCTGGAGTATAGGGCTATGGGAACAAAGAGTCAAGTAAAAAATTCGCCGCCAGTGACGGCGACTGAGCATTTCTGAATACAGAAAAAAAATACCGCAAGAAAAATCTTGCGGTACGTTAGCGGACTCGACGCTTCCACTCTTCTTTCATTTGCAGCTCGCTTGGGCTAACCCCTGAGTCCAGCGCGAGGAAGTCGACCAGCAGACGGTTGAACTGGGAGACATTATCAAGCATGGGGAAATGCCCGGAACCTTCCAGATTGATCTGATGCATATGCATCGGCAAGTTATTGGATTCCTGCGATGGGACGGTGGAAAATGCCTGATCGTTCGCTCCGTATACGAACAGACAGGGAACTCCAAAATTACGGACCTGCGGGAAAATATTGTCGGTTTGTAAACTGCTCATCGAGGCGGCAACAGCTGCCGGGTCCACTTTGGAGGCGTCTGAAAGGGCGGTCATGGCGTCGGGCTGGCGTGCGGTCAACCATTCGGCTAGTTCGGTGGCGGGGGCTGTCCGCATGCGAGGGGCAAGCAATTGATAATCCAACGGGGCGCTGATCGCCATCATGCGGTCTACGCTTTCGTATTTCTTCTTAAGATATTGGAAGGCAACCATGGCACCAAGATCGTGCCCAACCAGCGCAACTTTTCCAATGCCCATTTCGTTGAGGAAGCGGTCAAGCAACTGTGCCTGTTTTTCGATCGAGTAGCTGCTCGGGTCGCGGACGGTATCGCCAAAGCCGAAGAGATCAATGGCATAGGCGCGGAACGATGTGGATGCGACCTGCATGGCGTTGATCCAATAACGCCATGAGCCGACCCAGCCGTGCAGGAAGATGATGGGACGCCCGCGTCCCAACGCTTCGTAATGCACCATCGATCCGTCAAGTATGATTGCGCTCATTTATTTTCCAAATTTCGAAAGGATGGCTTTCACCCGTTCCACGAGCTGGTCGGGGGCAAAGGGCTTGAGTAGGTATTCCTCGGCTCCTGCTTCGATCCCGGTTTGGATCTCAGAATCCTGCCCTTTGGCAGAAAGGAAAACCACGGGGATATCTTTCAATGCTGGGATCTGTTTCATGGCACGGCAGGCATCGTAGCCGGTCATGCGCGGCATGCGTACATCCATCATGATCAGGTCGGGGATGAGTTCCTGTGCCTTGTGGTACGCCTCTTCACCATTCATGGTTGTGGTCACTTCATGACCGGCAAAGCGAAGGGTGAACGCCACCAATTCGCGAATATCCGGTTCGTCTTCTGCTATTAAAATTCTTGCCATTTATGCTCCGTTTTTATATACGGGCAGGGTGAAGGAGAATGTACTACCTTCGCCCGGCACGCCTGTACTTTTCATCCAAATACGTCCGTTGTGCATCTCAACCAGCTGACGAACGATGGGCAGACCCAACCCGGTTCCAGGGGTTGCCAAAACGAGCGGATGCTCGCCGCGATAGAAGCGCTCAAAGACCCGTCCTTGATCTTCGGGTTTGATGCCAATACCGCTATCCTGCACGTCGACCTGCACTTCGCCATCTTCTGGGCGGATGTTAACAAGGATGGCGCCGTTTTCGGGGGTGTAATTAAATGCGTTGTTGACGAGGTTGCTAATGATCTGGCGGATGCGCGCACTGTCGCCTTGAACAGGTGGCAGGTCTTTTGCTGCATCCAGCGAGAGAGCAATGGATTTGCTCTCATCCTGTGAACGGCGCAACACTTCTGCCACAACCTCATCGGCGATTTCGTAAAGATCAACTTTGCCCTGTTCAAGTTTGATACGCCCAGATTCGATGCGCGAAACATCAAGCAAGTCGCTTACCAGACCGTTGAGTCGCTCGATGTTGTTCCTGACCACATCAAGGAAGTGCATCTGGTTTTCATTCAAAGCCCCGGCGGCACCCATCGTCAGAATATCGACATAGCCTTTGATGGCGGTCATGGGGGTGCGCAGCTCATGGCTGACCGTTGCCACAAATTCAGACTTCAAGCGGTCCACTTCCACTTCGCGCGTAATATCGCGGAAGATGGAAACCGTGCCGAGAAAGTCGTTGATCATAATGACCGGCGCAAGATGGACGAGGACAATGCGCCCGTTTTCCAATTCCAATTGTTCCGCATACATATCACCGACTTGATATGTGGATGGGTCTTCCGACCAACGGCGGATCGTTTTGGTCCAATCTACCGATGAACTGCCGAACAGCCCAGCGAAACCTTCCAAGGATTTTCCAAGCAACTGTGTATCGTCCATACCGAGAACGCGGGTGATGGAGGAGTTAACGAATGAGATGCGGTTGTCTCCGCCTGTAACAAGGACGCCATCTGCCACCGCTTCAAGAATGGCTTGCGAGCGGCTGGCTTCCACCTGTTCCTTGCGCAGCATCAAGCCAAGGCGTTCTGCCTGATCGCGGATCAATTCATACAGGCGGGCATTGTTGATCGCCACTGCCACTTGCCCGGCAATTGCAGTCACCAGATTAAGGAGTTCAGAACTGAAGAAGTTCGCCGCACGATGGAAAACCATCAAGACACCGATCACTTCCTCCCCTACCGACATGGGCACTGCGATCGCGCTTCTGTGATCCTGACCCGTAGCTGCACTGCGCACCCAGCGCGGATCATCGAACAAGTCGTCGATCAGAACCGCCTCACGATGCTTTACAACCCAACCTGCCAGACCTTCGCCAATCTTCAAAGTAAAGCCCTTATTGCTGGCAGTGGAACGATCGGAAAGGTATCCGTAACCGGCTCGGTAGTGTAACAGGTTATCTTCAACATGAACCAAAAGAATAGTTCCCTGTTCGGCACCTGAGGCATCGTTGAGCAAAGAGAGTGTGCGGTTTAATGCACGGTCTAGGTCGAGGCTCGAAGAAACCTCTGTCAAAATACGCAGAAGGGTATCCGTGTTCTGTTTCTCACGTTGTAACTGACCTGTGCGCTCCATAACGCGCATTTCAAGTTCAGAAGCGAGGGTTTGAGTCTCATTGAATAGACGCCCGTTCTGAATGGCGACGATCGCCTGATTCGCCAGCGTACCAAGGAGTTGGGTATCTTCTTCTGTATAGATATCCGCTTGATAACTCTGCGCAGACAACATTCCCAGCGCCCTGCCACCGACGATCATCGGAACAGCAAGAATGGAGCGCGTGTTCTCCGTTTCGTCACCTGCTTCCACGAAATCGATCTGCGCCTCAAGGGTGGCGTCGGCAGTCAGGTAGGGTTTACCCGTGCGAATCACTTCACTGCTCAAACCCACTCCATAGGGAACACGCTCACCCGGAAGCCTCTTTCCACGGTCATACAAATAGACTGCATCCACTTCATTTGCTGACGCATCCAAAAGGGTGATGACGAACGAGTCGAGCGGCATCAAACGTGCCGCCGCGTTATGTACAGACACATAAACTTCTTCAGGGTTGAGACTGGCGCTAACAAGCGAACTGGTCTCGTTGAGCACGGCGAAACGATCTGCCATGCGAACAGAAGATTGATAAAGACGGGCATTCTCCAATGCGATACTTGCTTGATTGGTGATGGTGCGTGCCACTTCCAATTCGTTAATACCGAAACGATTTTCGCCAACCAATTGGACGAAAACAAGGGCGCTCAAAACGCCACTGCTCGCAAGAGGCAGGATCAACAACGCGCGGGCATTTTCGCCCAACATCTCAAGCACGGATGAGAGATCCGGCTCTGTGCGGACATCATCGGTATTGAAGATCCCCTGCGATTCACGCAAGCGGTTGAAAATCGGCGCTTCTGGAAGGAGGCGTGGAAGTTTGGCGCGGATGCGCGGCGCAGTGTACTTCCAAAGGTTCTGACCGCGTTCAAAGGTCACAATAGAAACGCGGCTGGCACCCAACCCCTGAAGCAGTTCATCGGCGGTGGCGGTCATGATCTGATCCGTATCCAGCGAGCGCGTCAGTGTGGATGTAAAGCGGTTCAACGCCGTCAGACGTTGGGAACGCTGATCGAGTTCAGTGGCGCGTTTGACGCTGTCTTCGAACAGGCGCGAGTTATCAAGCGAAACCGCCGCCTGACTTACAAAGGTGAGACCGGCTTGCATCTGTTCACGCGTGTAAAAATTCGCCTGCCATTTTTCCACGGCAAGCACGCCTGCCAATTCATTCTTGTAGATCAATGGAATACCCAGCCATGAAAGGCGCGGGGCTTCCACTGGCGGGAAGCGTGCGTCTTCACGAACATCCTTGACGAAGATCGGCTGCCCCGTCAGTGCCAGCTCTTTAAAAAGTGCGCTGTCTGAAACAGAGATGGACAAGCCCTGTCGTTCTTCCACATCAGAGAAACCACGGGTGGACACGACAGTGAGGCGGTCTTTTTCCCGCAGCCATAACGTCGCTGTATCGAACGGCAGGATGGGTCCCAACTGATCGAGCAGGGAATTGACCAACTGGTCCGTGCTCAAGCTGGTGGTCAACGAAGCCGAGGCGTCGTTCAATGCCTGCAATTGACCCGCACGCTCTTGTGATGTTTGCACAAGGCGCATATTATCGAGCGAGAGCGCCACTTGTTGCGAAAGGGAAATCAGCAGGGTTTCATCTTCAATGCGGAAAGCAGATGTGGTATTGAAATTATCGAGCACAAGCAGACCGATGTTCTGTTCTGCCGCCACAATGGGCACGATCAGACACGAGACCGGTAAGCGCCCACCGGTTGCCTGACGATAGTACGCGAGGTTTTCGGTATTGAGGTTGTAATCGCGCGGGAAGTTGATCTCATCCACACGGCGCGACTTGCGATTCATATACGCTGTGCCGGGCAATGCTTCACCGAGCCGGTAATTAATCTTCATCATGCTGTCATCGTCGGCATAGCCAGATGCGGCGCGAGGAATCAGCATCTCCGATTTTGAGTTCCAGACCAGCACCACCCCTGCATGCGCATGTGGAATGACTCTCCGGGCGCTTTCGAGCAGCGAGCCGACCACAGAATCAGCATCCATACCCGACAAGCTGCGGCTGAAATCGAGCAGCAGGTTCACTTCATCCAACCTGCGGCGGGTTTGATTCAACAAAGAGATGTTCTGAAGAATCACGGATGTTTGCTGGGATATCTGGGTATACACATGCCGGTCTTCATCCGTAAAGTACGGCATGGGTTCAGGGCTTGCTGCCAACATGGCAGCGACAGGCTTGTTCTCGACAAGGATGGGCAGGCAGATGACGCCTTTGGCACGCAACGCGGTCAACAAGGAGGCATCACGCCATTCATCATCTTCATCGAGATTGGGTATTAAGATGGGCTGTCCGCTTTGCAGACAGGCACGCAAGGGATTACGCTGCCCAAACAAGGCTTCAACATTGGTGGCACGCGGCAGGCTGCCCAATACATGCAGGAGGCGCGAGCCGTCTGCTGTGTTCTCTGCCACCAGTGCAACCGACATACCAAGCTGGGTCAGAGTCTCACGCCCGAGCGCAGAAAGAGCCGAACCGGCATCCAATTGACGACTGACAGATTCGGTGATCGCCAGACCTGCTCGCACACGTTGGGCGCGTCGGTCGAGGTTGTGAAGGGAGATGGTCTGTTCCAAATCCTTACGCAGCAGGATGGGCAGATCATCCTTTGCCATGTCGATCAGTTTTTGCTGACGATCAAAGGCAGAAGAGATCGCCTCGACGCGGGAACGCAATTCGCTTTGCCGCAGGGTATTGCTGATAAGCAATGCCGCCTGGGTGGCAAAGACCTCAACCGCTTCAATCGCAGCCTTATCGGGTCGCAAACCATCAGATGGATCATCCAGGCTGATAAGACCGATCACATCTCCTTCTGAGTTTTCGAGAGGGACCAAAAGGAAATCTTCCGGGTGCCAGGCGTTGGCGCCCTGCGGAGCAGGCTTCGCTGTATCGATCGTAATATGATGCACATCCGGCGGAATGACCGGGGTTTGGTTGGAGGGAATGAAATAAGACCGGCTGACCTTGAATTCCGAGCGCATCAACTGCTGCACGCTGGAGATCGGTTGCTTGCGCGCCGAAAGTTCATTCCATGCTTCCATGGATAAACCTACGGAGGTGATACGCTTCAATTGCCCAGTCTCTGCTTCAAGAATGCTGACCAAAACGACCCGGAAGGAGGTGGCATCGCGAATACCGCGGGCGATCATCTGCAGCGCCTGGTCGAGCGGTTGGTCGTGGCTTAGGTTATAGGTGACATCCGTCAGGCGTACGAGCGTATCGGCGCGGCGGCGCATCAATTCGCTGTGTTGTTTTTCGATCTGGTATCGATTGGCATTATTGATCGCGATCCCCGCCTGGGTAGCCAACAATTGCAAAAGTTCCGATGCTTCGGTGGTAAAGAAACCGGCATGCGTGGAATGAACGGTCAACAAACCAAGAATGCGGTTCTGGAATCGGATCGGCAGAATAACCGCAGAACGAACATTCTCGTGCGGCGGAAGAATGGCTTCTCCTAAAAAGTCAGAAATGATCATCGGCTCGCCGCTCTTCAAAACAGCCAATTCCTGCGATGTGATGAATGCTTTACGTTCACAACCAGTAATCTGTTGAATGACGGGTTCCGTCTGTGAAGCTGTCGTTTCGAGCAGGATGATCGAGACACATTCTGCTTGAACAATTCGGGCAGCCTCATCGCGAAGGATCTGAAGCAGGTGCTTGGAATCGAAGGAAGAGACCAATTCCTTGTTGACACGCGTAATGGATGTAAGCTGCTCCACACGCTGGCGTAGGGCTTCGTCGGTTTGCGAGATCAATTCGGCTGATTCGACCGCCGCAGCAAGCTGCCCTGCTGCTGTGGATACGGCTTGCAGATCAGACCCGGTAAAATGTTCGGGCTTTTTGCTGCCAAGCATCAACTCACCCACACTGCGGTCACGTACCACCAGAGGCACTACAATGGCAGATTCCATGGAAAGCGCCGTGGCAAGTGGGCGGTAGGCGGGCAGAATGCGCCGATCTGTGCTCATATTCCCCGTCACAAACGGACGCTTACTGCCTGAAACAGTATGGCGATACTGTGGATCGTTCAGGAATATCTCGATGAATGAATCGCCGATCTCTTGCGGAACTCCATACATGGAGGATGTATTCAAACGCAGCATGCCGCGCTCTTCATCGAGTAGGAAGACGGCACCCGTATCGGCGGTAAAGAGTCTGGCAAGGTCTTGAACAGAATATTTCAAGATCTCATCCAGCGTGGCAGACGATGCCGCAAGGCTGGCAATACGCCGCAGGGCATCTGCCCGCTGGGTACGGGCACGGGCTTGCTGCACAAGAAGTACATTTTCAAGGACCGATGCCGCCTGGTTGGCGACGATGCTCATCAAACGCACTTCTTCAACGCCAAAAGCAGATACACCTCGAGCGTGGTGCCCCACTTGCAGAAACCCGAGCATGCGTCCCGAAGAAAGAAGCGGGATCAAAGCAACATCACGCAGACTGGCAGCCGTCGCCACATCCGCAAGCCCGAGCGAGCGCCACGAATCATCTCCCATTGCATTTGAAGTAATGATCGGTTTTTGGGCGGCGAGCAGGGCTTCGGCGGGGCTGTCTGCCGGAATGTTGGCGCGATATAGTTCCACAAAATGATTAGGCAAACCGCGGAAGGGAACCCGCCCTTCAAGCGTGCGCTTGTTTTCATCGTACAGCAAAAAGCCTGCGATCTCAGCCTGAAACAATGGCGCGATGCTTTCAACAAGGCGCGCTATCACATCCTGTCCATCGCTTACAGAACTGAATGCTTGATTCAGGTTCGCAAGACCGGTCAGTTCGGCACGGCGTCTTTGTTCTTCTTCATATAATTTTGCATTGCGGATCGCTACCGCCGCCTGACCCGAGATCAAATGCAGGATGTTCAGATCATGCTGTCCGAACGCCCCGTTACTCATCTGCCCGGCTTCAAGCGTGCCCACCAGCTTGCCGCCAGCGATTAAAGGAATACCAAGATAAGATTGGATGGGCAATAGCTCACCAGACCCACCCTGCAATGCGCGGATGTCGTTGATGATCAACGGTTCACGCTTCGCCGACAATTGGTCGGTGAGACCGCCAAAACGCGAAAGCGTCCCTGTAACCATCCGGCTGGCATTCGATTGCTGATATCGGAAAGGAATCAATGCCTTGCGTTCCGCATTCCATAGCTTCAATTCCAAAACATCTGAAGGCACCAGCCTGCCGACATTATCCAAAATGGAGCGGACCGTTGTATCAAGATCGAGGCTGGCGGCAATTCCCTGACTGAACTCGGTTGCCACCCGCAGGATCTCGTCTGACCCTTCATTATTATTTTCATTCATCAATGCAGGCGAAGCGGAATCTTTGCCACGCATTGAGATCAACATTCTGGGGTATACGCCCGGAACTTCGAAGGAAGCAAGCTCCACGGGTTTGCCGTCCACTGAAACCCGTCTCACTCCGGGAGTGACACACAAATCAATAAAATCGTCTGAAGGACGCACATGCCGGGCAAGGCGTTCCAGATCGAACGGTTCATCATCACGCAGGCTGAAATAGGAACGTGCAGCCACGCTGATATACTCCACGCGCCCACCGGGCTGGAGCACAAGAACCGCTTCTTTTGAACTTTTGGTTAGTGGGGAAACTGAAGAGGAATTGGAAATTGCCTGCGGTGCAGACTGGGTGCGACCCATAAAGCGCAACACCAACAAGGCCAGCGTAACGACCACCAGCCCGGCGATGAAGACTCCCACGCCCAACCCAACAGACATTGGCAAGCTCGCTTAACTAGGCACTGGGGGCAGTTGCTGCATCTTGTCTTCGCGCTTCAGCCGCCAGTTCCGTGATTTCTCGAATATCAGCAAAGGAATGGATTTCCGGCGAGACAAGTCCCGCCGAGAACGTCATAAAACCGACCTTCTCCACTCCGCCTTCCGCTTTGGGGGCTTGAATGAATCCCTGCTGGCGGTCAATAAAGTTGTAATGGCTTTGCACTTCCTCTGCAAAACGATTCTTGACCTTCTGGCGGATCAAGGGAGCCGCCTCATTGGTCGTGATGATAATGAAGTTATCGCCCCCGGCATGACCGATAAAATCGTTCGGCGTTCCCAGTTCATCCACCACTTCGCCGATCAACATGGCAGCAAACCGCATCACATCGTCACCTGCCACGAAACCATACACATCCTTGAAGGCTTCAAAGTTGTTAACCCGCAGATCGAGAAATGCCCATGATTTTTCACGGATAATGCGACGTAACTGCTCTTCGATCAACCGCCCGGCAGGCAAGCCCGAGCGCGGGTCGGTTAGGCTTTCTCGCTCAGCACGGCGAATGGCGCCCTGCACGCGTAGTTTCAACTCTTCGATGTCGAACGGCTTGGTAATGTAATCATCTGCGCCAAGTTCGAGCCCTTGCAGCTTGTCACTGCGTTCGTCCTTTTGAGTCAGGAAGATCACAGGAATGTGGCTGGTGCGCGTGTTGGTGCGCAGGGTGCGGCAAACCTCATACCCGTCAATATCGGGCAGCATGATATCCAGCACGATCAGGTGCGGCAAGACCTGCCGGGTCTTTTCCAGTGCGTCGCGTCCGCGGTTTGCCACGTCCACATCGAACTGTAACCCGGTAAAGTAAATTTTGAGCATGTTGGCAATGTCGAGGTCGTCTTCCACTACCAAAAGGCGAGCAGTTCCCATGTAAGCCTCCAGCCGCTTGTCGAATTTTTTAGAGAGCATTCTAAAGTTCGAGCAAGTTGCAATATACTGATGCGTTTTTTATTACGCGATTTTGTAAGTACGTCCTTTGCGTGCATTCCGACGAATGGCTTCGATCTGTCCATCCGTTACTTCTCGTTCGAACGAACGAAACCCGCTCATTCGAAAACCATGTCGCTCGGCGATCGCAGTGATTTCCTGCACGCGCTCGAGCGTGATTTCCTTGCCAACCGTATAATCTTCGAACCTACCTTCCAGGGCAAGGGCAATGGTCTCTGCCATGCAGGCATACGCCTTGCCTTCTGGAAAACCAAAATTAAAATGGAAATCAACGGGGCCGGGCACATCCACCATGCCGCCGTCAATCACTAATATATCATCTCTCACTGCCGCCACCATTGCAGAAACATCTCGGGGGCGTGCCACATCGCAGACCACACTGCCAGGCTGCAAATGTTCAGGGCGGATGACATCATGCACCGCACTGGTGACCGTGAGGATAAGCTGCGCCTCCTTCAACACGTCCATTTTCGTGCTGACGACAAGCTCGCTTCTTGCGTGGACCTTGAGCCTGTCTAGCAAGACCTCAAGCTTTTTCTCGTCCCGGGCGATGAGCAAGGTCCGGGCAGCCTCACCAGCCAACAGTTCCGCACAGACCCGCCCGATCGAACCGGTAGCGCCCACTACGGCAACCGTCGCATCTGCCATTTTGATATCCATCACCTGCGCCGCCTCACGGATGGCTTGCACCGCCATCATAACCGTATACGAGTCGCCGGTGGTGACGGGGATATCAAGGGTGTTGGCAATGGTCACTCCGGCATCCCCCACAACCGAAGTAAATGCACCCAAGCCCAGAATGTCTGCACCGAGTTTCTCGGCTGCGAGCCCGGTCTGGATAATTTTACGATAGACCGTACGCTCCGGCAACTGCATCATGCGCCTTGGAGTATACGGACATGCAAGGAACCAGCCTTTAATTTCCTTGCCAGTCGTTTTTGAGGTGATTCCCTCGATTTCAGAAATGTAAACTGGGGGAAAGAAGGTGGAAAAAAAGTCGATCTGTTTTTCAGTAAGCACTTTACCCAAAAACGGGTATTTTCGGCTGACATCACGTTTGGGATCGATGGGGTGAATGATGAACGCGAAACTATCCATTTACCAGGATTCGACCTCGGCTCTCGATTTTTTATGATAAGGAGTTTGATGCAGATGAGACAGTTTCAGTTTGTGATGGTCGCTTTGATCGTAGGTGATATCCCGGTCTATCACGCGCCGTTCTGTTGAAGCTGCAAGTACAACATCCGATTCAATGGTGCGCGCCGGGTAGATGATCATGCCTGAACCGATGCGGCAATTATGCCCCACTGCCCCACCCAACACCGGGCGGTTCGAGGGGCTCAGCTTGCCGTTCCCATCCCGGGCACGGAGCGGGGCGGGGATCAGGTTGTAATCTGTAAATGTGGAGCCGGCACCGATGAAGGTATTCCGCCCGACCACGCACATTTGCAAACAGGTATTTTGTGCCACCATGCTATTTTCCATGACAGTGGTCATGAACAAGGCTGTGCGGAATGGCAGAAAAGCGCCGTCGCCCACCACGGAAAGCATCAATTGAACATCTTGCGACACATTGACGTTATTCCCGATCAGGCAATTATCGATCACTGCCCCGGCATTAATGGTGACATTATCGCCAATGATGGTGGGTCCCTTGATCACCGCGCTCGGGTCAATGACACAATTTTTCCCTACAATGACGGCTTCGGAACATTCCAGTACCTGACGCCCTTCGTAAATGGCTTTACCAAGGATCTTGAGCTTAAAGCCCAGTTCATCGTTTGCGCGTTTTTCAAAACGGGCACCGCGCGCAAATTGACCAAAGACCATATCGGCAATAAAGATATGAACCCATGAGTCGATGGCGATCATGGAACGCAATGGGACCTGAAAGACCAGGTCGCCGCTTTGATCTGCCATATAAGTCGGCACATGATAATACCCGATCTCGCGTGCCTGCATATCGATGACGAGCGGTTCGGCTCCCGCCACGGGACCGTTGGGGTAGTACCACAGGTCAGCAAGATACAAACTGCCAGCCGGGGTGTAGGATGCAGAAAGCGGCAGGGCATGTTCGCGAAACGCGGGATCATCAGCGCGAAATGCCGCCCGCACTGGACGGTTCATCTTTAACGCCTGCCGCATAAATTCTGTGATGAAGGGCTCATCAAAGAACAGGTTATCGCGATAAACAATGGATTGCTCCCGCACCGGCTGGAGGCGTTCGCCTTGTTTCAATTCCATTTCGCGGGTTACGTATGGAGCAAGCAGGTTGCGCTGGTGAAGCCAAAGGGGGGAATTTTGGATGCGAAGCTCACGCGCAGGTTCGCAGAATGGCATGATCGGATTCGGCGCGTGGAGGATGATCTTAAGCATGTTCGGAATTATAAATCAAAGCGTGCCATAAAACACGCCCAGTAGTAACAACAAAACTGTTATGACTAGGTTAAAGGGGTTTTTAGAATGGTGATCGTGCAGCGTTCATCACCGCGAGCATGACAGGCAGTCTCCTCCACGCTGAACACCTTGCCACCACTCAGCCAGTAGAGCGCCTCTTGCAAAAGCCCAACTGCCAAATGACAGATCGGTTCTTCAGCCGTCCGCTCCCAGCATAGTGGGCAGCGTTCAATATGCCAGAAGATGTGAGTGTCGGTTTCTTCCACACGTACTTGCTGGTCGGTATGCTTATTGAACAAGTCGGCAAAGGAACGTGCACCAGTGTGGAGTTTTGTAGGCAGCGGCAATAAACGGAATGCCATTTCAGTTAGACCGAGTAGCGACCCGTATTCTTTTAGCCCATATTTGAAACAAGTGCGCCCTGTCTGTAAAGCCAGCCCGCGCCCACCACGCGGACCATAAGCCTTCTCCAACGCCAGATGAAGCTGCTGGATCGCCTCAAAAGAAAACGCCCGCTCATTATCTGCGGACGCATGAACTTGTTTTAATTCATCTTCCACCACCAGGTCGAAGATGGCGTCCATACCGCTTTTTCCGATGACCTCCTCCATGCTGTGGAGGATGAGCATTCCCATTTTTTTAGGGTAGTAATAAGCAGTCTGGCTCATTGGGCTTGAAAATCTTTGTCGAGGAAGTTTTTTAATTTCTGACTGAATTCGGCAGGTTCTTCCAGCATGGGAAAATGACCAGAATTGGGAAAATGTTCAATATGCGCAAGTGGAATCCCCTTTTGCAGTGGCTGCCACTGCAGCGGATGGACGATCACATCTTTCGCGCCGTACATTCCAAGCGAGGGGATCTTTACCTGTTGGAGCATTGGGGTCAGGTCGGTTCGCCGCAGCGAAGCAATGGACAGAAGGAAAGATTCCACCGTCGTACGGGAAAGATCGCGGTCCATCATCGCAGGGAAGCGCGGATCGGAACAAATGGCGCGGGAATAATAATGCTTCATGAAAGCGCGGAAGGGTCCGAACATATTGAAAAGCATAAAAGCGATAGGACGTTGCCCTGCCAGTTTTAATAATGGTGCAAGCGATGAGCCCACAATGGGCGACCCGACAACAGCCACCTTGCTCACCCGCTCGGGATATTTTATAGCAACCGAAAGGCTGACCGTACCGCCCATGCTATGCCCCACCAGCGGCGCATGCACAATACCAAGTTGTTCCATGAATTGATTAACAAGATCGACAAAATCAGAGACGGCATACGTCTCGCGCTTCTTTCCCGATTCACCAAAGCCCCAAAAATCCAGTGCGTAGGTTCGGTAAAAGGCACCCAAGTATGCCATTGTCTCCTGCCATAACCCCCAAGACCCAAGCCAACCATGCAAAAGAATCACCGGGCGCCCGCGCCCGTAGACCTCGTAATGTACGATTCCCTGATCAGTCGTAATTGAAGACACAGTAGGGCATCACCCGTCCGCTATTTCCCTTCCATTTCGCTCATGATGCTGTACAGCAATTCGAGCAAAATGGACTTGACAGAGTTTCGGTCTGTTGCAATGCAGGGCAGCAGCTTTGTATTTTTATCAAGGCGCAGAGCATGACCCATATCTTCAAGGTCCCAGGCATCATCTTTATCCTGCTTATTCGCGGCAACCACAAAAGGGGTAGGCGCATAAGCGCGGAAGGTTTCAAGGATCGAGCGTGCTTCGCGGAAGGTCTCAGGGCGGGTGCTATCCACCATGACGATGAATCCCAGCATACCCTCAGAGAGGATCTCCCACATGAAGTCGAATCGCTTCTGACCGGGGGTGCCAAAAAGATAGAGGACCAGCTCCTGGTCTACTGTGATGCGCCCAAAATCCATTGCCACCGTTGTGGCAGATTTTACCGAGCGTTCCTCATCTGAGGAGATCTTGCGTTCTGTGGCAACCACATCAATTTCGCTGACAGATTGAATAAACTGCGTTTTGCCAGCACTGAATGGACCCGTGACTACCATTTTGACCGTTTGCATAATACCTATCCTTTCGGCCTCGAATAATTAGAGTGAACGAATGCGGCCGATCAGTTTATTGACCAACGATTTCTTTTCTTCCACTTCTTGCGGAGCGAGCGGTTTTACCGCTTTTGGAGCAGGGGCATCCGCCGGGCGAGCCATTTCCACTAACCCAGCCTGCAATAAACCGTACACGATCCGGCGGACTTCCGCATCGGTCAGTTTGTTCGTCTTCGCGATCTGGCGCATTGTATTCTTCGGGTCGACGAACTTGACCACCTTCCACTCGTCCACGCTCAAATTGACGTTGGTTAGCGGGCGGTCAGTGAACTTAAGCGCCATATCCAGGCTTGGAATTTCATCTTGCAGTTGTTCCAATTCGCGCAACTGACGCGAACCTTCGATAATGATATTTTCAAGATCAAGCCGCACATTGATCCGGTCATCAGGTGGGAGCATCTCGCCTTCAAAGCGGAACACGCCTTCCACCCAGGTAAATAAACGGCGGATCTGATCTGTAAAATAAACCTGCAAATTCAAAAGGATGTCATCACGCGAGACATATCCTGCATTGATCAGCAGCAACCCCAACTCTTTATCAGACATTTGCCCAGAACGCTCAATAATGGCTTTGTACTGATTGGCATTGATCTTGTTCGACTTATAAAGTACAGAGGCAAGGCTGCCATCTTCCTTACCAATGCGCGCGTATGCCAGCTTCCCCTCACGGAACGAAACGTAGGCTTGTTCCGACGCCCCATCGATCACCAGCGTTCCCGTTTTGCTGGCGAGATTAATGAGGTTCAAGAGTTGAGTGATTGTAAAATCTCGTAAATTACCGCGCAGAGCCATAATTCCTCAAATGCCCCTTAAAAAGGGATAGGCAAAATTATACTTGGTAATCGGATAATGCGTCAATTAATCTTCCTTGCACTCTTGTTTGTGAGATAAAAAATGGATTTATTCCTGCGACAACTCGGTGGAAGAGTCTTCCTTCGCCTCTCCCCCACGCTCAGAGTTGGCTCTACGAACCAAGCCAAGTGCTGGCGTAAGCAAAAGCGCCGAGAACGCAATCGCCGCTTGCACCGAAAAATATCTCGCCACCAGTGCCGAACTCCCGCCGCCGATCTGACCGATCGAATCGACCTGCCCCGTCATCGAGTGGACAGTCGCTCTCGTCTGCGGGTCGAGCTTGTGATTGACCCAGGCAGTTTGGAGAGGAGCTCGAACGTCACGCAAAACGTCGATGGTGAGATACAGGCATAAAGTCAGAAAAAGAAGCGGGGAGAGGGCAAATCCCAACATGGCGATGATAATTCCACCTGTCACCCAGGTCATCGCCCGCCCAATTGCGAGTGGACTGCTTGAGTCGACCCGCTTCTCTACCCAACGCAAAGCGAGAATGGAAAATACAGCCACCACCAAACGCAAGCCTGTAAAGAACGCCACTTGGTTGCTGCCAAATAAGATGGGAATCTCAAACGTATCGAGCAAATGTTTTACCCAAAGGCGGTCGAAGCCTTCGCTGTATAAGCCGTAGAACAAGCCTACGCCTAAGATGTTCATCAAACGCGGACGTGTTCGCACAGAGCGGATGCCTTCATTAAAGGTGTGCCACATGTGCTGCCAGGTATTGCGGTCTTGCATGGGTGTGGGTCTGAAACCCGTCTCTGGCATGATGAAGATCAAGATGATGCCAATGAGGGTGACACCAATTGCGCCAACTAAAATGGGCAGTGCCGCATTCTCTGCGCCAATAAAAATGGTCGCACCCATACCGACGAGTGAAGCGGTTAAACCGACTCGCGCCGCCCGCAAAAATAGCGGATTGGCTTTCTCTTCGCCGATCTCATCGGTGATCCATGCCTGGGTTGCGCCACTGGTAAAGGTATAGCCCACACCCCAAATGACCTGCGCGATTAAGATCGGCAAAAAAGCTGGGAAGAAAGCTTCAACCAAAAAGCCCAAGCCCATCATGATGTACCCAATGATAATGGACAAACGCCGTGAGAAAACATCTGCCACCACACCGGTTGGAATTTCAAACAGAAACGCAGAAACCTCCAAAGTCGTTCCCACCAAAACAAGCTGCATGGGAGTCAAGCCAGCGACGGTCGCTTCGTACAATGAGATGACGGCAAACATCATCGAAAAGAATGCCGAGGCTGTGAACTCGATGAATAGATATACTTTGGAGGCTTCGAGTCGAAACATGGTCATTTTCTACCCAAGCGGATGAACATCCGAAAGTTTCTTGGGGAATAGAGTATTGAGCAAAACCCGCGCCGTATTGTTATCTGCAAAGCAATCGATGAAAGCATGGCGCAACTCATCAAAACTACGATGCCCAAACAACAGGTGATGGAAAGTGAGATCAGGAAAACTGGCGTCGGTCTCAATGCCTGAACCAACCTTCATCGGCTCAATGGATGTAATACGTCCGCGCTCAAACACCAAGCGGACTCCGCTAGTGTAAAAGTTCAACCTCAATTCACCGGAATGTCCCGCCGCAAGGGATTGTGCGAGACGTTCCTCTAAGGCAGGCTGAATGCGTTTCAAGAACGCAGTCATATTAGGTATGCGAGTGTAGAATGCGTAGGGCTTTCTGGTAGCAGGCAAGAGGTCATCCATCGCTTCGTAAGCAGGGTGAGCTTCGCCAAGCAAGAAACCAAAAGTTGCCCGGGTTTGTTTGTCGCGCTCGGCGTATTCGCCGCCTTTCTTCCATAGATAACGCGCTACGCTGGGCGAGACCTCTAAAAACGAGCTTCCCTCCACTAGCGCAAAATAGATGCAGGGTAAACCATCCATCCACAAACCGGCGGGGTGTTCAAAGAAACCAATTCGGTTGCCGCTTGCATCTTCAATGATCATCTTCTCGAAGCGATTGATGTTGCCATCCCGTTTGCCAAACGATTCATAACGCAAAACATCCAACGTGCGTTTGCATGAGATCAGATAGCGTTTTTCCCAAGCTTCATACAAGCCCAACACAAATTCCAAATCATCTTCACGCACTGCGCGGATGTTAACAGGCTCGCTTTCGCCTTCCTTCAACTTCGGCAAATTAGATTCATAGCCAGTGCGCCGCCCTACAAAACTCAGCGCCATGTCATAGCCGAACTGACGGTAAAAATTCGGAATGCCCGTAATGAACTGCATCAAGTGACCGCGTTCTGCACTCCACTTGTGAACCTCATCCATTTGGATTCGGATCAAACCGCGCTTGCGAAATTCCGGCAAGGTACAAACCAACTCCGGTCTGCCGATGCCAAACTCAATGCCTGCGTACGTCCACGTCTGCGAGATCAGGCATAAAGTCGAAACGATGCGTCCGGTGGCGGTTTCTTCCACCACCGTAAAATCAGTAGCACTCGTTGTGGGATGAGTCCCTGCCACCAGGTCGCGAATCCATGCATCAATGCCCATCTCGGGTTGGTCGGGACCATTGTCACTGTGCATTCGGCTGTTGATGTCTGCCAATGCGTCGGCGTCGGCAAGTGAGCCGCGCCGCAAAATCAAACCGTCACCGAGGTCACGGATCAATAGATCAGAGGTTGTATTCATTCTTTACTCTTTCAATAATTTCTTCAACTCATTCATCGCCTTAAGCGGGTCACGAAACAGGATTCCTTTCATGCCAAGCGCTTCACAGGCTTCGATATTCGCAGGCACATCATCGACGAAGACCGCCGCCTCCGCCTCTACCTGAGCCTGCTCCAACGCAAGGAGATAGATCTTCGCCTCCGGCTTTGCCATACCTACTTCCGCTGAAATGGTGAGCGTATCAAAAGCATCATCCAACTTCTGGCGGACGAGATACTCGCGCATATCTGACCAGGCATTGCTGATCAACCCCGTCTTATACCGCGGACGTAGCGAACGCAGATACTCAACGATTTCATGGTCAATTACATCACCAGCAAAGAACTCGCGCTCCACGGCGGCAACATCTTCTTTGTTGACCTTCAGCCGTTTGGCAACCGCCTCCCAATGCTTTTCTACAGCCAACTCCCCCACCGTGGCTTGTTTTGCCGTTGGGCTATTGAAGACGATGTTATCGATATCGTCATACTCCAGATTGAAACGCTGCGCCAACAGCTGGCGCGGCGCCTGGTATTCGGTGCGTTGGATGACACCGCCAAAATCAAAAAAAATTGTTTTTATTTTCATAGAACTGTCCATTCATAAAAAAGCCCGCAAGCGAAGGAAACTCGCCTGCGGGTGAATGTGTGAAAGGGCAACTTACTTCTTTTTCGTTCCCTTTGAAGAAGGCTTCGCTTTTGAAGGCGCAGGCTTCGCTGCCGGGGTTGTCTTTTTCGCAGACGCAGGTTTGGATGCCCGCTGTCGCTTTGAAGAAGACGGCTTGGCATTTGCAGCACTAGTTTTCTTTGTAGTAGCGGTCTTAACCGTCGCACTCTTCAACGCCCGTGGAAGAGGTTCTGTTTTCAGGGCAGCAGAGGCAGCCACATCCGCAGGAGCCGAAGCCGCCTGCTTGGCGGCTTCACGCCAGTTCGGGAAGAAAAGCTCCATTCGTTGGCGTGAAATGGAGTTGGCACGGCGGCAGCGCGGGCAGTGCGCATCGTGATGGTTCTGATTCTTTTCATCCATAGTGATGAGCGCGGAAAGCATATCCGCTCGACCAACTGTAAATGGAGTCTGGCAATAAAGGCAACGCAAGTTAAGCATAGGAACGCCCTTTCGTGGATTTACTCTATAGGGTTTGATTCTACCCCGAATTTTTACACCTTGCGAATCAATTTTGAGTTAATTTGCAATTCTGGGCGTTATCCACGGGCACTGGCATCCTCCAACGCCCGACCCGGGCGAAGTTCCTTTTCAAAGGTGACAAACTCAGTCGCTACACGCATACCGGCACGTTGATACAGGCGGGTTGCTCCGGTTTTATTGGAGGCATCTACGCCCAAACCGATCGTTGTGGTGCCGCGTTGGTAAAAATCGGCAAAAGAAGCTTGAAGCAAAGCCAGACCCAATCCCTTTTTGCGCCAGGGTTTGAGAACGCCCAACGTCCCCACCCAGCCGATCCCCATCCGAAAGCGGTTCTGGGAATAACCTGCGATCTGATCACCATCCCAGGCTACCAACCAGAGCGACGGATCAAAGTCAGGACGTCCAAACTTTCGGAACGTCCATTCTTCGAAGGTGGAGTCATGGCTGCCCCAATGCTCACGGAAGGCTTCATTGTCCGCCTGCCACATCAGATGGGCATGCGCCTCTTTCTCGAACGGACGCAGCTCAAGCCCATCGGGCAGGGGCGCCACCGTAGGCGGATTCTCCAATTTAATTTCCATGCGCCAATGAAAACGGACCGGGCTGTAGCCCATATTCCGGAACAGCGTCTGCCCGGCTTCGTCTCGTCCATCGGTGGTGACACGCATGAAAACACGCAGATCCGGTGCGGCGAGTTGCATCATTTCGTGCGCACGTTCTTCGGAGCGCATCAACAACGTGGTGCCCACCCCCATCCCATGGAATTCGGGGTGGACGTAGCCGTCGGAATTCAGGTCGGCAAACTCTTTTTCATTAAAGAGTTCTTCATAGCCAACAATGGAGCCATCCTTGGTTTCAATCACGAAGGCGTCGATTTCCAAATTGAAACCTTCTTCATGCCAGGCATGTTCCAGTTCTTCTGGTGTTGTGGCAACGGTGGCATCGCCATCGGCTTCACATACTTTGTAGATCAAATCAGCCACAGCGTTCACATCTGCCCAGGCAGCAGGACGCAGTTTTAGGCTTGGGTCAAGAAGCGGTTTTTCAGTCATGATCTAATTCCTTTCAAAGTGGGATAAACCCCGCCTCATAAAAACTTCAAATTGAGTCTGTCCATTCGGCATTCAAAAAGCCGAAAGCGATGACATCCCAAAATTTTCCGTTGTGCTGCAAAACGTTGCGGCGGCGCACCTCTTCCATAAAACCGAACTTCTGGAATAAGCATATCGCGCCCACGTTATAAGCAGGGACCACCGTAGTAACACGGTAGAGATTCAACTCAGCGAAGGCATAACGCAGCAGCAAATTCAGCGCCTGCGAGCCGTAGCCTTTGCAGCGGAAATCTGCTTCGCCGATGCCCAAGCGGAGATAACCGTTGCCGTTCGTCCAATCCACATATTCGATGAGCGCCTTGCCGATGAAACGATCATCTTCACGCGAGCGGATGCTGAAGTAGAAGAGGGTCTTTTCCACTTCCATTTCTCTTTTGAGAGCTTCGTACTGCGCCCGAACCGCGGCAGGGGTAAGCGGGCAAACGGATTTCAACTCCATCTGGCGCATGAATTCGGCATCTTGCGTCCAGCGAGATTCGATGTCGGGATGGGTTTCAAAGTCGATGGGACCGAAACACACATCCTTCTCTTCCAATAAGTGAGTTTGCATGCCGAACATGATAGTATTTTCCTTGATTAAATAAAAACCGGTCACAAGAGACATTGCTCCCGTGACCGGTTTGCCGGTTAAAGAAAACGACCACGGGGCTTGCGCGCCGTGGTCGTAAGGGTTCAATAAAAAAACCTAACGACGGACAGGCGCACTACAACAATTGATGGCACCGGTGCAACCGGCAGCAACAAAGAGAGAAAACTGTTTCTTCATGAACATGGGTAGTGCGCTCCTTTCTTTCAAATTCCTTTATCAGGTAGGCAAAGTTTATCATGCAACCAAGACAGGGTCAAGTAGGATATTTGGTTGAATTAAGAACAGCCATGCACCTTTTTCGGCATTTCCGGCGACCTAGTAATCAAACGAGGTTAACATGACTGCTGAAAAATTCACCCCCAATAATATTAACAATACCGTCCTGATCATTTCGCAGGATGCCGATTTGACCCGGGTTTTGAAAATGCTCTTTGAGCAAAGGAGCTGCCAGGTCGTTTACGAGGGCACTTCACACGATGGGCTGGCAAGTTCGCGGCTGCTCACCCCCACACTCATTATTCTCGACATGGACTTGCCCGACAATGAACGGTTGGGGCTTTGCAAAGAATTACGCGCCACCACGAACGGAGCGTTGCTGCTGCTCAACTCCGATTACAAGGAGATCGATGCTTTGGAATATCACCGCGCCGGGGTCGATGAAACCATTTCATCAAGCATCAGCCCAATGGCGCTACTGGTCAAATCACTGGCATGGCTGGCACGGCAGGATTGGCTCGTTCCGCGCCGACAATCTGCCCAGCTTTGGGCTTAATATTTCTGGAAGTCATCCGCTGTTTCTCTCCTCCATCAGTGGTCTGCTATTAAAGAACAATCCGCCCGCAAAGTTGACTTTGCGGGCGGATTGTTCTTTACGGGTTTGAGGTCAGAATTCGCCCGGCGATCAGGGCATTGAGAGTCTCTTGAACGAGACGTAACTTTCCATCGGTGAGCACCCCAGAATCCACATCGGAAAGACCCAGAGGAGATTGCACACTCTGCCCGCCCTGCCCGGCGATCAACTGGGGCCAAGCGGATTGGATCGCTTTGATGGTATCGGGTGTGATGGTCATTACCCAACCGCCGGGGAGCGGCTCAGGGCGAGATGTGCCTACTAGGAGAACACCCTGCGTGCCAACATATGAAAGGAAATCGTCGCTGGCGAGAGAGGGATAAATGTATAAACCGTCCACATCGCGATCATTGATGAGCACATTGGCATATCCGCCAAACTTGCCCGGGTCTTCATTGGAAGGAATACCCAATACTGTCGGATACGAGATCGGCTCAATATAAACGCCGCTGCACAACCCACAGTAATAGCGCATGCCATTTCCAAAGGCATTGGCGGCGGCAATAGCATTGGGGTCGCCATCGGGGTAGAGCATCCCAATTTGATATTCATCCAATAGCATCGCAAGAGTATACCCAGCCAGAAATGCAGGGATCTCCGCCTGTGTATTCGGCGCGAGAACACTGATATTCCCCCCGGCGGTTAAGTTGGGGATGTTGACCGCAAGAAATTGCACATTGGGTGCGGTGGGCGCATAGTTCGCCACACCTGGGTCAGGCGGAAAGGCGATCACTACTTTGAGAGTGGGGTCTGCCAGATCTTCTGGTGTAATTCCGTTACGAACTTGGAAGCGAAAACCAGATGCAAGCGCAAGGTCATAAACCGTCTTCTGATACAAGTCAGAGGTGGGCTTATCCATATCAGCAGGGAGAATGAGCAACGCCAACGGCGTGGATAAGGTTGGAATGGTAGTGGCAGTTGGCGGCGGGGTGTGAGACGGAACCACCGTCGGGGCGGCGACTTCGGGAACGTCGTTTCCTCCACAGGCGGCTAAGATCGCAATGGTCAGCAGTACAAAAAGGATTTGTTTTACACGCACAGAATTTCTCCGGAACATAAAGTGCCGGAATTATAACGGTAAAAAAAGATAACCGCCTTGCACGGCGGTTATCTTATGTTGTTGCTGCTTAGTGTACAGTGACTTGGATCTTTTTCGGGCGGGCGGATTCTGCCTTGGGCAGGGTCAGCGTCAGGACGCCATCCGCGATTCTTGCCTCGACCTTGCCTGCATCAATTTCAGATGGCATTCGCAAGCTGCGGCGGAAGGCTCCGCGCGGCAGTTCGTTCATCAAGAAGGAAGCTTCTTCGTCCTTATATTCGCCTTCGATGCTGACGACGTTCTCGAGCACTTGAATGTTCAGGTCTTCGGCTTTCAAACCGGGGACGAGGGCGTAGAGTACATAGGCATCTTCCTCTTCACGGATGTTCACACTGAGAGCACGAGGCTGGGGCTGTTGAGCTACTGCACGGCGAACCATGCGGCGAAACGGATAAGGTTGAATATAGAGGGTCATGTTTATTTCTCCTTTTTGTTTTTATCAATGCCGCAATATTAAATTCGCAGTGTAAGAAAAATAAAAGCAAAAGATAGAATTTTCGTAAGAAAGTTCACGGCGGTATAATCCTTGCGATGTTTAGAAAAAATTTCCTCTTTGTTGCCATCCCTGTAGCGATTGCTGTGGCAGGCATTTATTTGTACTTTACCTACGGAAGCGGGAAATCGGCGGAGCGCACCTCTCAAGTGATAAGTTGGTTCCGCGACCCGGCATCCCGCCCCGAATTGATGATGACTCTCGGCTCGCAATGTGGGGATGCTCCCTTCACTTTCCCAACCAATGGGCTGATCGGCTTCATTTGGGACGATTCCTTCCGCCCCGGTCACCGGCACAGCGGGTTGGACATTTTCGGCGGGACGGATGTAGGCGTCACGCCCATCGTCGCCGCCCAAGCGGGTTACCTCACCCGGCAAGAAGACTGGGTCTCGACGGTCATCATCCGCGTGCCGGAAGACCCATTGGAGCCTTCGCGCCAGATATGGGTGTACTATACTCACATGGCAGACCCGAATGGGAATTCATTTATCTCTGATGCATTCCCCAAGGGAACCAAAGAAGTATTTGTAGAAGCGGGTACGTTTCTCGGGTATCAGGGAAATTACTCAGGCGACCCGGCGAATCCTGTCGGTGTGCATTTGCATATTTCCATCGTCAAAGATGATGGCTTTGGGAATTTCCTAAACGAGCTTGAGATCGACAACACCTATGACCCAACCCCTTATTTTGGGATGCCGTTGAACGCGAATTTAAACCCGGATACGATTCCGGTATGTGATTAGGGTGTCAAGTTCCAAGTTTCAGGTTGAAAGTTGAAAGGATGGAGTCGTTGAAAGGTAAAGTGGTTTTGATTACGGGCGCAGGCAAGGGAATCGGGCGCAGGCTGGCAGAGGAATTGTCTGCACGGGGCGCAGTCGTTGCATTGAGTGACATCTCCCCCATCAATGTGGAGGAGGTAGCAGCAGGCATTCACGCAAAGGGTGGGATGGTAAAAGTCTATGTGGAAGATGTGGCAAAAAAGGTCGGCGCGCAAATGCTTGTGAAAAGTGTTGAAGATGAATTCGGTGGGATCGATGTGCTGGTCAACCATGCGGCAGTGGAGCCCCATACGCCTCTGCTGGATATGGACGAGTGGGATTGGCACCGCACCCTCGATGTGAATCTGACGGGCACGTTTTTGATGTCTCAATCGGCGGGGCGTGTGATGCGGGCAAAAGGCTCGGGCGTGATCCTCAGTTTGGGCGTTGGAGCAGGCGAAAAGGAGAAGGAGGCGGGAGCGTATCTTGTCAGCAAGTCGGCATTGGTGGAACTATCCCAGCAACTAGCGCGGGAATTGAATCCATTTGGTGTGCATGTTTTTACGGCTTCAACTTTTGAAGAAGCGTTGAACGCGTTGGAGGCAGTATGAAGGAATTAATGGAATATCGTGAGAAGTTACTGGCAAGGTTGAGTGCAGCAGAAGGAGAATTTTGCGAGGCGTGCCGTTCGTTTGCAGATCCGTTTGCGAGCGTAGATGGAGAATGGACGGTTCATCAGATCGCCTTTCATGTGGGCGGCATTCATCGCGAGGTGTATGGGGCGCGGGTCTTGCGAACGTTTCATGAAGAGAATCCTTTGATCAAAAATTTTGAGCCCGAAGAGTGGATGGCTGCGAGCTATTCTCGCGACGAGCCATTGGAGAAGATCTTGAGCGAGTTCTCAACCAGTATTCAGGCGATTTGCGTTTTGTTAGGCAATGCGCCACAGGAAAGCTGGTCGCGTTTGAGCCAACATGAAGCGTTGGGCAAAGAGTTGACTTTACAGTTGTGGGCTGAGCGCGGGCTGGCTCATATCGAAGAACATTTGGTAAGCTTGAAAAAAGCCCAAAATATATGATTTTTGCCCGTTTTTCTGATTTACTGCGGTAAAATAATGCCCATGAAGAAACAAAGAATCATACTTGTTGACGATCACGAAGTTGTGCGGCTTGGGTTGAAATCTCTTTTAGAACGACACCCAAATTTCGATGTGGTTGGTGAAGCAGGCTCAGCCCGCGAAGCCCTTGAACAGACGGGAATGCTCAAACCTGATGTGGTGGTTATGGATATTCGCCTGCCAGGCACATCTGGGATCGAAGCCTGCGAACAGATCATCAGCCAATACCCCAACACCAAAGTGATCATTTTGACCTCCTATGCCGAGGATGAGATGCTCTTCTCCGCGATTCGTGCTGGGGCTTCGGGGTACATCTTGAAGCAAATTGGCAGCGAAGATCTGATCAAAGCACTCGAGTCGGTTGGGCGAGGCGAAGCCTTGCTGGACCCCGCCGTTACACAACGCGTCTTTCAGGAAGTGCGCCGTGCGGTGAAGGAGGAAGAGGCATCTGCCTTTGCCCATTTGAGCCAGCAGGAGAAGCATGTTCTTCTGCTCGTTTCAGAAGGCAAGACTAACCGCGAGATCGCCAAAAATCTATTCCTTGGCGAAGGCACGGTGCGCAATTACGTTTCAAGCATCCTCTCGAAATTGAACGTGAACAATCGCGCTGAAGCCGCCGCCTACGCGGTGGAACACAATTTACGAGATTACATTTCCTAAGTTTTTCAAGCGGAGATAAATAGAGACACGAACCACAACCCTGTGAAGATGTGTCTCTTTTTTATTTAATATGTTTCCATTCGCAAAACTGACCGATGGTGTTGTCACCTTGCGTCCCTTTGAGTTCGGCGAAGAGGGTGAGCTTTTCACGGCTGTGAAAGAATCGATGGCAGAGCTCAACCCGTGGATGACCTGGGCAACCGAACGCTACACCCTCAACGTGGCGCGCGATTACATTGCCATCACGCGCGCTGAATGGTCGCGCGGCAGCCTGTATGCGTTTGCCATCACCCACGCAGAAACAGGTGAGTTCCTTGGGGGTAGCGGGTTGAGCCACTTTCACCCGGTCTATAAATTTTGCAATCTCGGATATTGGGTGCGCACTTCGCGCCATGGGCATGGCATTGCCCCCCGCGCCGCAAAACTTACAGCACGATTTGCGTTCGAAAAAGCCAACAGCATCCGCGCTGAGATCGTCATCGCAGATGGGAATGAAGCCAGCAAACGGGTTGCTGAAAAGATCGGAGCCCACTACGAAGGGATGCTGCTCAACCGGATCACCGTCCGCGAACAGATCCACAACGCGCATATGTTCTCGCTTCTCCCCTCCGACTTTGGGCTGACAGCCCAGGTTTGAATGTTTCCCCACTGATGCATACCCCATAGTCCTATTGACTCATCCCGGCAATTTAACATATGATGAGGTAGCTATTTCAACTATATAAAAGGAGAGAGAATTCCATGAGTGATTCAAAATCAATTCACGAACGGAAGCATGTCTGGCGCGATGAATTTCTGCTCGTCATCGGTCTGTGTGCTTTCGTCGGCATCGTCTATGCTCTGGATGGCGCCTTGCAGCCTCAGTTCACCCCCACCACCCTGGTGCTGACCGGCGTTTTCCTTGCACTCGTACCAGCTGCGATCTGGCTGACCTTTTTCTATCTGCAAGACAGGGCGGAGCCTGAACCGAAAAGCTTCATCATGGGCGTCTTTGCGCTTGGAGCCATTTTAGCGGGAGCGATCGGCGTTCCCGTTGTCGAATCTTTATTTCGTACTTCTCACTGGATCTATACCGACACTCTGACCAAGATCGTTGGCGGCATTCTCGTCGTTGGCTTCACACAGGAATTCCTAAAGTATGCGGCTGTTCGTTACAGCATCTATAACTCCAGCGAATTCGATGAACCCACAGACGGTGTGATCTACGCCACGGCTGCCGGGTTGGGCTATGCCACTGTTTTAAATATCCAGTTCGTCGTCTCGAATGGCGGCGTGGACCTTGGCGCAGGCATTCTGCGCATGGCAGTGGTCGCATTGGGGCAGGCGGCATTCTCTGGCATTACGGGCTACTTCCTTGGGCGTGCTAAATTTGAATCAGAACAAATTTGGTGGATGCCTCTTGGTATTTCTCTGGCAGCGATCTTCAACGGTATTTTCACCTGGTTGCAAGTCATCGTCACCCGCCCCACTATCACCCTGAGCGGCTCGACCAGCAACACCTGGATGGGACTGGCTCTCGCAGCGGTGGTTGCTTTGGTAACCACCGGCATCATCCTTGCATTGGTGCGCCGCAACATCCAGTCGTTGCAGGCTGGGAAGTAGGAGGTCAACATGGATAACAAAAAAGGTTCCCTGGGCGACCGCTTCGCGGAGATCACCGTTGTATTGGTCACTCTGGTTGCGCTCACAGCGGGGTGGTTCTTTAAATCAAGTGTGGAAAATGCCTCGGTCCCGTTCGAGGCGGAAGGCATTAGAGCAGAAGCGCCCAAAGGCTGGCTGCAAGCTGGCGCGGAGGGAGATATCCTGATGCGTACGGTGGATATCAACTCCAGCGGATTCGGCGCAACGTATACCATCCGTCAGATCGCCATTACATCGGAGGCAACCACTTCTGAAGTGGCAAGCTTGCTGACGTTGGAACACGCGCAAAATTTGACCGCCTTCCGTATGCTCGACCAACAGGAAGTGAAAGATAGCAACGGACGCAATGCCTACATCATCAATTATGTCTTCGTCGAATCAAACCCCGATGTGACCCATGCCGAGATCCCCAGTGTGGTGCGCGGAAAAGATATTGTCTACCTGAATGGCGAGCGCGCTGTTGTGGTTTCCTTCCAGGCAGATGAGAATAATTATGACCTTGATCTCGGAAGGTTTTATATCTTCCTTGAGTCGATCCAATTTTAGTGAGGCGAGCATGAAAACAAAATTCCTCAAACATCTCTCGGTGTTCCTTTCCATCCTCGTCATTACCGCGATGGCTTGCCGGTTTGGCGCCCCAGCAGTGGAGCCTGTCACACCGATCACTCCATCTAATGAACCCACATCGGAGTCGGGTCAATTATCTCAGGCAACCCGCACCAAGTTGATCTCTGCCACGGTGCAGATCTTTGGTCTGTTCAGTGAAGGCGGCGAACTTGTTCCGGGATATGTAGGGTCTGGAACGATCCTCTCCCCCTCCGGCTTGATCCTCACCAATGCGCATGTTGCCAGCCCCGCTTCACAGGGCGACCCTGCCAACGAACCAGATGCACTCGGTGTTGCGATCATCGTCTCAGAAGATAAACCCGCTGTACCTTCGTATATTGCCGAAGTCTTGGCGGTGGATGGTTTTCTCGATCTTGCTGTCATTCAAATTCGCTCCAGCATTAACGGTTCGGCGGTCGACACAACCAGCCTGAACCTGCCGTATGTGGAAATGGCAAATTCTGATCAGGTACATGTCGGCGATAACATCAATATCTTCGGCTTCCCTGCCATTGGCGGGAACACGATCACCTTCACAAAAGGAACCGTCTCTGGCTTCTCGTCAGAAAACCCGATCGGTGACCGTGCCTGGATCAAGACCGATGCAACCATCTCGGGCGGAAACTCGGGTGGTCTCGCTGCCGACAATAACGGGCGCATCATTGGCGTGCCGACGATTGCCTCTGCCAGCCGCGACACAGAAACCTCCGACTGCCGCCAAGTGCAAGATACAAACGGCGACGGTGTGGTGGACTCAAATGATAGTTGTGTGCCGATAGGCGGCTTCTTGAATGGTATTCGCCCAGTAAACCTTGCCCTTCCGCTGCTTGAGGCGGCTCAGGGCGGCAAGCAATACACCAGCCCCTATAATGGCTCTGGCGTGGTCAGCGCGCCGGGAAGTGGCAACGAATCAGCCACGAATTTCGTCTGGCTGGATACGTCTGCTAGCAGTGTGCAAGATGGTTGTGATTTCAGTGATTCCACAGTCAATTCGTATGGAGATTCTGTTCTCTGTATAGCCGCCGGTTTTGATTACTCCGGTATGACCGACGGACAACTGATGGTAGAGCATTGGTTCCTGAACGATGAACAGGTCGCTGAATATAGCTATGCCTGGGAATGGGGCGAAAGCGGGCTTTTCGGAACCTTCCTGCCCAATGATGGCGACCCGATGCCTGCCGGAAATTACCGCGTCGAACTTTTCGCCGGGGATGCACTCACCCCCATGGGCACTTCCACGGAGGTGACGGTTTCAGGCAACGGAAGCGCACAGCCACAGCAACCCGCTTCAAGTGAAGACACCATTACTGTGTATGGCTGGGTCTACGATGCCTCGACCAATAACCCCATCTCCGGGGCTTATGTATTCGTGCTGACCCCCGGCACCACCTACGATGATTGGTCTGCTGCGAATTACTCAGATGACTATGTCAACACCTACCTTGAGACCGACTCGACCGGTTCGTATACCATTACCGATATTCCACGCAACACGGAGTTCACTCTGGTCTACGCCGCACAGGGTTACTATGACTCATATGCCGATAATCAAATCGCTGGCACAAACGACCCAGACTCTTTTGAGATCAATGTTGGGTTGAGCAAGTAGTGAATTGGTAATTGGTAAGTAGTAATTGAAAGCGCCGCTGATTTCTCAGCGGCGCTTTTGTGTTGAGTTGTCTGTTTAAGATAAGTCGAAACCGCATATCAATTGAATTGAAAAAGAATTTAAAAGTTGATATTCAAATTAATTAATGTCGCCACGCAGACTTTACCGCTATTATAGCCAAAGCATAGTTTGTAGTGGGCTGCTGGTTCTCAGTCAGTGCCGTGGCAGGGTGGATGGGAAAATCTTGTGTGAAGTTGCAAATGGTCCAGGCAGATTGAAGAGTGCATTAGACGAAAATATCAAATAAATAAGAAAAAAAATCGATAACATATTCTAGAGCACAAGTACCTATTAAGGTTACAAAGAAGCTTAGTGGAATATATTTAACATCTCTAGGAATTTCAACCTTGAAACCATTTGTCGAGTTATCCAAACCCTTTGGAGGGACAAAAAATAAGTACAAAAGTACCAGCGTGGATAAACCCAGGATTCCATCAGACAAAGTTTTATACTTGTAAATCACTGAGCCAACGACAACGCCTAAGGATAGAGCACCAATTATTAACAGCAAGAAAATGTATGTTATTACAGAGTGTCTTTTCATAAACTCTCTTATTCCATATGTGTGCAACCATCGCATTTCCGACAGTTTGCATATCCCATTCTATTTGTTCGCGAGGTGCAAAAAGTACATACACAGTTGCATTGTCGATTCACTAAACCGATTCCACCTACTGCGGATTGGATAGGGCTGAAACAATCGTATCCAGGCTTGATGAAATGGTTAAGATAAGGCGAAAATAAGTTTTCTCACTTCTCTTTCTCTCCACTGACCTTCATCCAGGTCTTCTTCATGACCAGGGCATCCTCTTCCATGATCGGGCTTTCGCAAAGGATGCGCCCGCCGCAGCCGAATTCGTTCAAGGCTTTGAAGAGCGCTTTCAGGTCGAGGTCTGCTTCTGAAAGTGGAAGATGATTCTTCTCCCCTTTCGGTCCGTACTCGATGCCAGAGAGGTGAATGTGCAAATTCTTCAAGGATTTGCTTCCAAGCGTTTTGCCATATTTTTCGAGCAGACGCGACCATTCATCGTAGCTGTTCATTGAGCCGTCCCCAGGGCGAGCGTGCAGGTGAGCAAAATCAATACATGGCTGCACCATGTCCATGGCTTTGCTCATGGCGAGAGCATCTTCAAAAGAGCCGAGCATGGCAGACTTTCCCATCGTCTCAGGGCGCAAGGTGACTTTATCTCCGTTTTTTTGCAATTCCTTCACACAGCCTTCCAAGCGTGGAATGGCAACCTTCAACACATCGGCAGGGTCATTACCAAAATACGAGCCGGGATGAAAGATAATGTCCGTCACACCGGCAAGATAGCCATAGTGTGCCGCGTCCATCAGGCGTTTGCGCGATTTGGGCCATTCTTCCTTTTCTGCATTCAGATTGATGAAATATGGCGCATGGACGCTCAAAGCAACATCATGTTCAGCGCTTGCGGCTTTGATCAAGGCGCAGGTCTCCTCGCTCACGCGCACTGATTGCACCCAACCCAACTCAAGAGTCTCCAAGCCAATGCTTTTGCTAAAAGCGATCGCGCCTACCGAGCCGCCCGGTTTTTTGGGTGTGCCCGAAGGGGAACCGACAGTGCCGAATTTGAAAGAAAGGGTCATGGGGATCTCCGTTAAAAGTAATAAGATGAGAGTAACGAGTGAAACGTGCTGCGTGATGCGTAAATTAAAAAAGAGAGAGTTTCTCTAACAAAGGCGGACCGAGAATGAGCAAGCCAACCAATACAGCCGCCAAAGCAGCAACTAAAACCGCCGCAGCACCCACATCCTTGCCGATCTTGGCGAGAGGATGATGTTCAACAGTGGCAAGGTCCACTACGGCTTCGATGGCAGTGTTGATAAATTCAGCCGAGAATACAAACGCTGCAGTCAAAACGATGATCGCCCACTCTTGCAAAGATAACTTTAACCACAGTCCCAGCAAAAACACCACTGTGGCAATGGCACTGTGTATCCACGCATTGCGCTGGGTACGCAGAACATAGCCCCAGCCTTGAAAAGCATAATGAAAAGCACGGACTCGCGATAGAAAAAATTCTTTCACGGTTATTCCTGGATCTGGATGCGGGAGAGACCGAGTCTTTCCAACACTTTGGCTTGCTCTGCCCACATGACGGCTTTTTCCTCGTCTGTGCTGTGGTCGTAGCCAAGCAAATGCAACACACCGTGAACCACAAGCAATTGCGCCTCAGCTTCGACAGGATGCCCCCCATTCTGTGCCTGTTGGGTCGCGCGCGGAATGGAGATGGCAATATCGCCCAGATACAGCGCCTCTGTCTCCGGGTCCACTTCACCGGCAGGGAAGGAGAGCACGTCCGTTGGCGAATCGACGCCGAGATAGTCAAGGTTCAGTTCGTGCAGTTGGCGGTCATCTGCCAGGACGATGGTCATATCTGCATGGGCAGAATCAAGCTCAAAGTCAGAAAGAGGCGTGACCGATTCCAATGTGATGAGTGCCGCGCGTTCAAGCAGGGCGGTTTCGCGAAAGTCCATTTGGTTGTCGATGTGTATCATTTTTCTTTTCTCGGGGCGATCATGGTCGTATCCTGGTCGGGTACGGCGGCTTTGGGATATTGAATGCGCGGATGATAGGTGCCGCGCAATGTGGTGACAAATGATTCGGTGATCAGTTTAAGGTCGCGCAGGGTCAGTAGGGTATCGTCAAGTTGGTTAAACTTTTGCACCGTTTGAATCACGTTGGTAACGAGTGCACGGATCTCATCGTCGCTGGCGGGGCGTTCGGCGCGGGCACGGGCTTCGGAGGCGTCGGCAAGCATCAGCAGGGCGGTCTCTCGTGAAGCCGGGCGCGGACCCGGATAGCGGAATTTTTCGATATCCACTTTGGTTACGTCGCCTCCGGCGGCTTCCATGGCTTGGTTGTATTGATAATGTGTGATGAGGGTGCCATGATGTTCAAGAATAAAATCATGCAAACGGCGCGGGAGGCGGTGTTTCTTGGCGAGTTGAATGCCATCAGTTACGTGGCGGACAATGGTGGCAGAGACCTCTTCAGGGTTGGCATCCTTATGCGCGTTGAGGTTGCCTTGCACTTGATTCTCGATAAAGAAGTTCGGGTTGAGCGCCTTGCCAATATCATGGAACAAAGCACCCACGCGCGTGAGCAAGGGGTCGGCTCCGATCTTTTCGGCGGCTTGCTCGGCAAGGTTGGCAACTTGAAGGCTGTGCTGATAGGTGCCAGGTGCATTCCGCAAAAAGAATTGCAAGAGTGGGAAGTCGGGGCGTGAGATATCGAGAAGCTGCAAGGAAGTGGTGAGTCCCATCATTTGCGCGAGCATAAATTGAAGCAAAAGGGCAATGCTGGCGGATGAAAACCCTGCAAAGGCGATGACCCCAATGTATTGAAGAATGCCTAGCCAGTCTAATGTGATGAGTGGAATGCGAAATGCCAACAGCGCCGCCGCGCCAGAAAGAGAAATGGCAAACCCTGCACGGGCATAGCCCCAAAATCGGCGGGCAGGACCCAATGCCAGCAACCCCATCAAAGAGGAGAACATGTAGTAAGGGATCAGGTCGTAGGAATTCGGTAGACCAAACGCGGCAAGAATGGAAAGTGGAATGGCAAAGACCAGCCCAACTTCAATGCTGAATAGCGCCGTCAACAAAAGCGCCGCGGCTTGAATGGGATAGCCGTATGGCGCAAGTGTGCGTTCGGCAAACAGGCGTGCGCCTGCCAGAAAGAGAATAAAGATCAACGAAATAACAAAGAGATTCTTCGAGTCGTTCAATAAACCGGCACGCGGTCTGCGATAAAAATAGATCGGGACGAACACCCCACACAACAGCACCATGGCAGCAGCAGCGGCGATATCCTCCCAGCGTTGCCCTGGGCGGATCATACCCATTTGTTGAAAGGCTTCCATATCCGCGGGGGTGATGATCTCACCAGCAGGCACGATGGTCTCACCGGTTTTATAGGTCTGCACGATCGGCTGAACAGCATTACGTGCCGCTTGCTTTTCAGCATCCGTCAGTTCCTGGCTGAAGAAACTGTTCGGCACCACAAAGGGTGTAACGAGTTCTGTCACCAACTCCGATTGTTGTTCATTGAAGGTCAGGCTGACAAAGGACGAAATTCCCGCCTGTGCCGTCTGCACCCTATCTTCGTAGACGGCACGGCGCATGACCTGTTCCATTACTCGCACGGCTTCTGCCTGTACGGCATCCCAACGAGTATCGGATATGCTGATCAGATAATCGACCGTCTCTACTTTCAAGCGCAGATCGCTCAATGCCAATAATTGTGCCCGCATGGCGGATTCGGTGGCTTCTGTATTATCTCGAATCGAGGTTATGTTTTGCAGTGAGGTTCGCAACCGATCGATCTGCCCGCGGGCAATGGCGGGGTCAGGCGAACTGTACACCGGCTGGACGGCGCTCTCGGCGGCTTTCCGCGCTTCTTCGGTACGGATCTCGCTGACGTATTCAATATCCCGCGGCGATTGAATGGTCGATTGCGCCACATCCCCCTCGCCCACCGTCTGCAACGTGGGGCTAAGCCCCACCGGAGAAATGAGAATACCAAACGAAGCCAGACCGACAATGACGATCAAGCTGTATTGCAATATCCGAATGCTGCGTGGAACGGGAGGGCGGGTACTCATTATGAATCGCCCGCAGGGAGACAAACGCCTCCCTGCAGCGGTTTTACTTCGAGAGCAATTCCTTGACGGCGGTGCTGATCGCGTCGTTCGGAGCGCGACCTGCCACTTTGGGCATGACCACCTTCATCACTTTGCCCATGTCACTTGGGGCGGCTGCGCCTGTTTCTGCAATAGCGGCTTGCACCAGCGCGCGCAGTTCTTCAGCTGGCATGGCTTTGGGAAGGAATTCCTCAAGCACTTTGATCTCGGCTTCGTTCGCGGCGATCAGGTCTTCACGGCCGGCTTTCTTCGCCTCTTCCAACGCCTCGCGCCGGGTCTTAACCTCTTTCTGGATCAACGCCGTAACCGCCATCTCGTCTGCGTCGGCGCGTTTGTCCACTTCCACTTGTTTGATGGCAGCCAGCACCATGCGGATGGTGCGTTTGCGGAGGTCATCTCCGCTTTTCATTGCTTCTTTCATTGAATCATTAAGTTTTGTTTTTGTATCCATACGTTTGATTATACCTTTTCTAATGGCAGGTCACACGTACAGCATGACCTGTAACGTTATTTATCTACAAACCGTGAGAACATTTCGGGCGTCAGCAGTTTGCGCAACAGGTCGAATTCATGAACGGTACGTTTGGTTGCGGCGGCAATGGCATAGGGAAATTTCAGTCCCTGTGAGGGCTCGTCGAGGTTCATCCAACCGTGTGAATCTTTTGGCAAGAGTTTCAAAACAAATGGTCGCATGAATTTAAAAAAGTAAAGCGCATCCATCGGAAGATAGATCTTGCCAGAGTGCAGGCTTGGGCTTTGCATCAGATCTTTTCGAAGCGGATCAATTTCCGGCGCGGATGGAGGCGTGCCATTGAACTGGTCCAGCCACAGGGTAACATAATTAGTATGGGCGTAGAAATCCTGCGCCGTGTGCAGCAATCGCCCAAACGAAACCCATGCGCCAAGAATGCCCGGCGAAAGAAGAGTCGCGAGTATAAATCCGCGCTGCTCGTTGATGTAGCGATTGCCCGCATCAATGGCATTGTTGTCGTAATGGATCTCATCATGCCCGAACTGGTTCCGGATCGCGTCCTGTTTGACGTTGGCGGCGATGATGATCTCGAGCGCGCGTTCACTCACATGCGGCGCGAGCGCCTCACGGGTCATTTCGATATGGTATTTTGAAATCATGCGCGAAATTATAGCGGATTAAATGGTTATAATGCCTGCATGACATTTTATACAGCCAAAGGTGACGACGGCACAACCGGACTTCTCGGCGAAGGTCGTGTGCCCAAATATCATGTACGCATGGAAGCGGTTGGCACGCTGGATGAAGCCTCCGCCGCATTGGGGATCGCCCGCGCACAATGTGCCGCGCCTCAGACTCCCCGCATCCTGCTCGATGCCCAACGAGATTTATACAAGCTGATGGCGGAGGTCGCTTCGACGCCTGAGAATGCCGAAAAATTTCGCGGTATTGATGAAGAGCGTGTTGCCTGGATCGAACACGAAACAGACGAATTGAGTAAAGTGGTTGAGATGCCAAGGGAATTTATCCTGCCGGGTGATACTTTGGGCGGGGCGGCGCTCTCGCTGGCACGGGCGGTCATCCGCCGGGCAGAGCGGCGAGTGGTGGAGCTTTTCGATGGCGAAGTGGTGGTCAACCCGCAATTACAAAGGTATCTCAACCGCCTGTCTTCATTGTGCTTTGTATTGGAGTTGCTTGAAAATCAACACGCGGGCAGAAAGACTTCGCTGGCGAAGTCAGAATAGAAAAAGACTTCGGAAGTCTTGAAGACTTCCGAAGTCTGGTTAATGGAGTGAAAATCTTGACTGGAACCATCATCAACGTAGTTGCCATTTTAGTCGGGGGAACGATCGGTCTGTTGTTTGGTTCGCGCATCCCAGAGCGTTTCAAAGCGACGATCATTTCAGCTCTGGGGTTGTTTGCCGTTGTAATGGGAATGCAGATGTTCTTCAAGAGTGAGAATCAATTGATCGTGCTGGGAGCAATGATCCTCGGCACCATCATCGGCGAATGGCTGGGGATTGAAGATCGCTTACAAGCTTTTGGGTTGACTCTCGAAAAACGTTTTTCAACAGATAGTGAAAGCGGCACAGGCTCACGCTTCGTGCGCGGGTTCATGGTCTCCTCCCTGCTCTTTTGCATCGGTCCCATGGCGATCCTTGGTTCGATCCAAGATGGGTTGACAGGTGATTACAATCTACTGGCAGTCAAATCGACATTGGATGGGTTTGCCTCCATTGCATTCGCCTCGACATTGGGAATTGGCGTGATGTTCTCATCCATCATCATCCTCGTCTATCAAGGCGGCATCAGTCTGCTGGCTGGGGCGCTCAGTTCCATTATCAGCGACCCGATGATGAGCGAGATGACCGCCACCGGCGGAGTGATCTTGGTCGGGTTGGGAATTAGTAATTTGTTGGAATTAAAAAAGATCCGCGTGGGGAATTTTCTGCCTGCGCTGATCATTGCTCCTTTGATTGTATGGGTGTTGGGAATAATATAAAACAAAAAACATCCCTATATAGGGATGTTTTTTGTTAGTGACTCCGACAGGATTTGAACCTGTAACCAATTGATTAAGAGTCAACTGCTCTGCCATTGAGCTACGGAGCCGAAAAATCGTGCGGGCGGTATTATACCGCAAAGGGATATTGTGTCAATAAATT